>CAISRC010000123.1 GCA_903887845.1 uncultured Chlorobiaceae bacterium | reverse complement strand
CTATGTCGATATCTACGACATAGCACAGGCAGTTGAAGATGGCGCCACCGTGCGGATTTTCTACGAAAGCCGGTTGGCCAAGGTTGAACTCGGAGACGAAGGCAGAAAACTGATTGCAGAGCTTGATGAAGAGCTTGACCAGAAGCAACTGAGCGACACGCAAAAAAGCAAGGCCAGATGGACAAGAATGGAGGCGCTGATTGGCAGTGCCAACCGCACCCGGAATGTTGCGAAGGATATTGCCACTCACTTTGAAGTCCGGCAGGAGGTGTTTGCCGGCAAGGGGATGATTGTCTGCATGTCACGCCGCATTGCCGCCGAGTTGTATGCGGAAATCGTCAATATTCGTTCTGAATGGCATTCCAACGAGATACACAAAGGGACCATCAAGGTGGTGATGACCTCCGCTTCGAGTGATGGCCCCTTGTTGTCCAAACATAATACCACCAGAGAACAGCGAAAACTGCTGGCCGAACGTATGAAAGATGATGACGATTCGCTGAAACTGGTGATCGTCTGTGATATGTGGCTCACCGGTTTTGATGCCCCTTCATTGCATACCATCTACATCGACAAACCGATGAAAGGGCACAACCTGATGCAGGCAATTGCTCGCGTGAACCGGGTCTACAGAGACAAGCCCGGTGGTCTGGTGGTGGACTATCTGGGGATTGCTGCTGATCTGAAAGAGGCGCTCTCTTTCTATTCAGATTCAGGAGGCAAAGGCGATCCCACACTGTTGCAGGAACAGGCTGTGATGTTGATGCTTGAAAAGATTGAAGTGGTATCGGCGATGTACCATGGCTTTGCGTACGAAGAGTATTTCGATGCCGATACCGCAAAAAAGCTCTCGCTTATCCTTGCTGCCGAGGAGCATATTCTTGGCCTTGATGATGGCCGGAAGCGTTATAGCAAAGAAGTAACTCTTCTCTCACAAAGCTTCGCCATAGCAATTCCGCATGAGCAGGCAATGGGTGTTAAAGACGAGGTCGGCTTTTTTCAGGCAGTCAAGGCACGTCTCGCCAAATTTGATGGCACCGGTAACGGCTACAGCAACGAAGATATCGAAACCACCATTCGCCAGGTGATCGACAAGGCGCTGGTCTCCGAAAAGGTGATTGATGTTTTTGATGCAGCCGGAATCAAAAAACCGGATATCTCCATTCTCTCCGAAGAGTTTTTGGCTGAACTGAAAGGGCACAAGCACAAGAACATAGCTCTTGAGGTACTGAAAAAACTGCTCAATGACGAACTCAAAGTACGCGCCAAAAAGAACCTTGTCCAGAGCAAGAGCTTGCTGGAGATGCTCGAAAAAGCCATCAAGAAATACCAGAACAAAATTCTCTCCGCTGCCGAAGTCTTGGACGAGCTGATCAAAATCAGCAAAGAGATTGTTGCTTCAGACAAGGAGGCCGAACATCTGGGCCTCAGCGACTTCGAATATGCCTTTTACACCGCTGTTGCCAGCAATGACAGTGCCCGCGAACTCATGCAGCAGGACAAACTGCGAGAACTGGCCGTCGTCCTTACCCAGCGCGTGCGCGAAAACGCTTCGATAGACTGGACCATCAAGGAGAGCGTCAAAGCAAAACTGAAAGTAATCGTAAAACGTACCTTACGCCAGTTCGGTTATCCGCCCGACATGCAACTCCTGGCCACCGAAACGGTGCTGAAACAGGCGGAGATGATTGCGGCTGAGCTCGTAAATTAGCCTTAATATTAGAGATGGCTTGAAGTGAATGGCGTTCGCAAGGGTATCCAAGCAAATATTTGGCAATACCCTTATCCATAGAATACCTGGCAGAGGAAAAAATATATTTTAAATGTGTGAAGTTGGGCTGGACTAAGGAGAGTGAGAAAATGATAATGTTGATACCTATGCCAAGCTTGAAAATAGGCAAACCTCTACAGAACGACACTATTCGATGTAAATAAAATTACTATCAATAGTGTTGTAAAATTAATTACAACGAATAATGCTGTATAGTAATTATGGCTGCAAATTATTTTGTACTCTTGGGAGATGTCGTCTTGTCCCGAAATATTGCAAATCGCGAAGAGTTCCAATTGCGTCTTCAAAGCGCTTGCGAAAAAGCGTTCAGGCAATATCCTGCGACTTTTCATACAAAAATCAAGCTGCTCAAAGGCACGGATGAAATTGGCGCCGTTCTGAATTCACTGCAAGATGTTTTCAGGATAATTAACCTTATACTGGATGAAGTTCATCCATATCAGATTCGCTTTTCACTTATTCGTGATATAATTGATGTTGGTGAAGAATCAGATGATGTTGCAAGCATGGACGGTCCGGCATTTCACCGAGCTTCAGTTGTAATCAATCAACTCAAACAAAATGGACTTCTCTTTAATATAGCCACAGGCGAAACACTAACAGATATGTCGATGACCAATCAAGTCAGTATGTTGTTACTGTTAAGGCAGCGCTGGAGTGTCAAACATTATAAAATCGTGACGGAATATCGCAACGGTAAATCACAACAAGTTATAGCAAATAATCTCAATGTTTCACAGCAAGAGGTTTCAAGGTTGTTAAGACAAATAAACTGGAAGCAGTACAGGATTATGGAAGATTTGATTTATGCGCAATTTAAACTTCTTGGCAACGGAGAATAGAAATGGATTTAAAAATATTCGACAGTATTACAATTGCTCCAATATTTTCATTCTCCAGAAGCCATCAACTTGTTGTTATTTTTATTGGCATAGTATTATTGTTATCGACAAGCGGTATAGTTGTTATAAACATATTCAAAAAAATCGGAATAGAACTTCCTGATACGGAAACCCAAGACCGGCTTTATGGCATTATTTTTGGCAAATGCGAAAACATCATTATTTTCATATTGATATTATTGGAAGGCTATACTGCACTTGCACTTATTTTTGCTGGCAAGGCAATTGTACGAAGTGAGGACAAGGAGAAGCTTTCGGTATATCATCTGGCTGGCACTATGATTAACACGGCCTATTCTATTTTACTCGCATTCATCATCAAGTATATTATTGGGAAAATAACTGCTTTTTCATAGGCATGAGACAATCAGAGGATATCCCGAACGTAGGGATTCAAATACACATTTTGCTACAATCTTGAAATCATCGACAGCGTCAATAAGGTGTGTATAAAGTGTCCTGAAAAGCTGAAAGACTGCATCTTGGAAGCGTTCCTGCGGGCAGTATAGTCGGATGTCTCGCCAGAAATCAGTACAGAAATTGAGCAATACCGCAATTTTCTGGTTCAACGCGCTCAGCCACTACAACACCGTAAAGCACGAAATCCGGCAGAGTTGTCCGCAGCCATCGAGGCAGTAAAGGTGCTTTGCTCTGAATTGAGGGGCAAGTCCTGACAGGCATATTCTTTTTTATTGAATTTGCCGCAAGTTTATCAGTGGAATAAAGTAATTGTCAATAACCTGGTGAAGATGGCAGCAGTGCAGATACCTTTAAAAACAACGGCGTACAGGGAGTTTATCCGGGAGATCAAGGATCGGATTCAATCGGCACAACTTAAAGCTGCGGTTTCGGTCAATCAGGAACTCCTGCGGTTGTACTGGGATTTGGCTGAACGCATCATTGCCCGCCAACAGGAATCGGTATGGGGTGACGGCATTCTCGGGCAGATAAGCCGCGACCTGCAATCTGAATTTCCTGATATGAAAGGGTTTTCACGGAGAAATCTGGAGCTGATGCGCCAGTGGTATCGCTTCTGGTCAGGACCGAATGCAATTACGCAACAAGCTGTTTCGCAATTGGACAAATCTGCAATTGGGCTACAGCCTGTTGCCCAATTAGAAAACGCTCTATTTGCGCAACAGCTTGTTGCCCAAATACCGTGGGGGCATAACCTTGTCATCATCAGCAAAATCAATGAGCAGGATGAAGCGCTCTCTTATGTGCAAAAAACCATTCAGAACAATTGGTCGCGGGCTGTTTTGACCCATCATATCGAAAGCCGCCTCTACCAGCGCGAAGGTAAAGCGGACACCAACTTTAAGGCGACCCTGCCAGCACCGCAATCTGATTTGGGCCTGGAAATCCTCAAAGACCCCTATAATTTCGATTTCCTTGTGTTACGAAAAAAGCACGATGAAAAAGAACTCGAAGATGCCTTGATTGAGCATGTCACCCGATTTTTACTGGAACTCGGCGCAGGCTTTTCATACATCGGGCGACAGTACAAGCTCGAAGTGGGTGGCGACGACTATTTTATAGACCTCTTGTTCTACCATACCCGTCTGCACTGTTTTGTGGTGATTGAACTCAAGGCGGTAAAGTTCAAACCGGAGTTTGCCGGAAAGCTGATTTTTTATGTCTCCGCAGTTGATGGTATCCTGAAAACCGAACAGGACAATCCCACCATAGGACTCATCATTTGCAAGTCAAAAAATGATGTGGTGGTGGTATACGCGCTCAAAGATATTCACAAGCCGATTGGTGTCAGTGAATACCTGATTACCAAAAACCTGCCGATTGAATTCCAGTCATCCCTGCCGAGTATTGAGCAGATTGAAGCGGAGTTGGGAGGAGGGGATGAGTGATGTGCCACTCTGTCTGGAACTGGATATATTGGAAGGCAATCAAGCCCGAAGCACTATGAAGGGGGATCAATATCAGAACAAGCAGAATTTGCAGAACGTTGCCAGTTTCTCCAAAACGGTAAAGCAGGCTCATGCTCTTCAGTTACAATCAGCAATTGCCCTGCATCAACAGGGGCGTTTGGTGGAAGCTGAAGCGCACTATAGAGCGATTTTGCAGGTACAGCCGCAGCATGTTGATGCTCTGCAGCTTCTGGCAACCCTTGCAGCACAACAACAGCGTTATGTCGAAGCTGTTGAATTATTTAATCAGGTACTCAACATCAACCCGCTCCATGCGGTGGCTTATTCCAATCGCGGCTATGCGTTACGTGAGCTGAAACGGAACGACGAGGCGCTGGCAAGTTATAATCAGGCGCTTGTACTCCAGCCTGATTATGCTGACGCTTACTATAATCGCGGGATTACCCTGGAGGAGTTGATGCGCTACGAGGAAGCGTGTTTGAGTTACGACAAGGCTATAGTCCTTAAGCCTGATTATGCTGAAGCCTGGTCCAGTCGAGGATTTGTGTTACATGAGTTAAAACGGTACGAAGAAGCGCAGTCAAGTTTTGACAAGGCTTTTTCTCTCAAGCCGGAGAGTGATTTTTTGTTTGGCAATATGCTGTACAATAAAATGAAGATGTGTGACTGGAGTGATATCGATAATCACCTTCAGTACCTTGCCGCAGCAATAGATTCACATAAAAAAATCTGTGCACCATTGACGCTGCTTGGACTTCTTGATTCTCCCTCATTGCAAAAAGCGGCGGCTGAGATTTTTGTGGAAGAAAGATTTCCGGCAAGTCACGCGCTTTCAGCCATTCAAAAGTATCCCCGGCATGATAAAATCAGGATTGGCTATTTTTCTGCGGATTTTAGGGATCATGCAACCGCATATTTGATGGCAGAGTTGTTTGAACAGCACGATCGATCGAAGTTTGAGATCATTGGCTTTTCTTACGGACCGGATACACCTGATGCCCTGCGAAAAAGAGCTGCCGCAGCCGTTGACCAGTTTCTTGATGTGCGAACCATGAAAGATGATGAGGTTGCTCAACTCTCAAGAAAGTTGGAAATCGATATCGCTCTTGCTGTAGACGGGTTGACGACACACTCCCGTCCAGGTATCTTTGCCTTGCGGGCAGCGCCGATTCAGGTCAACTATTTGGGCTATCCTGGAACCATGGGGGCTGAGTATGTCGATTATCTCATTGCTGATGAGACACTTGTACCGACACAAAGCAGACCGTGCTACACAGAAAAAATTATTTATCTGCCCAATAGTTATCAGGTAAACGATACAAGGCGCGTCATTGCAGAGAAGGTGTTTTTTCGGGAAGAGCTGGGGTTGCCTGCAGCGGGGTTTGTTTTTTGCTGTTTCAACAATAGCTTCAAAATTACACCATCAACGTTTGACGGCTGGATGCGAATTCTCAGGCAGGTAACGGGAAGCGTGCTCTGGCTTCTTGAGGATAATGCCGCCGCAGCAGGTAATTTGCGCAGGGAAGCGGTGCAACGCGGTATTGAGGCACAGAGAGTGATTTTTGCCAAAAGGATGCCGGTTGCAGAGCACCTCGCGCGGCACAGGGTTGCCGATCTCTTTCTGGACACGCTCCCTTACAATGCCCACACAACAGCAAGCGATGCGTTGTGGGCTGGCTTGCCCGTGCTGACCTGTCTTGGCGAATCCTTTGCAAGCAGAGTTGCGGCAAGTTTGCTCAACGCCATTCGTTTACCGGAACTCATTACCTCTTCTCAGGAGGAATACGAAGCCGTTGCGATTAACCTTGCGACACATCCGGAGCAGTTAGCCAGGCTCAAGCTGAAACTGGAACAGAACCGCCTCACGACGCCACTGTTTGAGACGCAACGTTACGCCCGGGGCATCGAGGCCGCGTATACCGGGATGTATGAGCGATATCATGCAGATTTGCCGCCCGCCACTCAAAATGCCTTCCCTTCAAACAGCTCAGGATCAACACTGGTGCCATAAAGATAGGTGCCCCAATGGAGATGCGGTGCCGTTGAAATGCCGGTGTGTCCAACCTTGCCGATAACCTCTCCAGCATTGACGAGTTGACCTTCATGAACGGTGATGGCCGAGAGGTGCAGGTAGACTGAGGTGAGCCCTTGTCCCCTAAATTCCCGGAAAATTATAACGATGCCGGGTCAAGGATGGGAATATCGAGGGCCGTGAGAATCTGACGCTGAGGCTTGGTCAGTTCGGTCAGGATGTGACCATACTTTCCCGAGTAGTTCACCTTGGTGAGCGTCT
>CAISRC010000122.1 GCA_903887845.1 uncultured Chlorobiaceae bacterium | reverse complement strand
TGCGCTCAGTCGAAAACAAACAAGGTATTTCTACATCAAAAAATATGTCAAAGAGCAATGCTTTTGATACTATTGTGGAATAGTATATTGGTGATACTCATTTTTCAACATGTATCAAAAGACACTTTTTAGAGGTTCCCTCAATTGTTTTGTCACTTTTAATATCGCCGTTTCTCAGGTGTTTTCAGACCGTTTTTATTTTTTACCGGACACTACTGTGGAAAGATAGGTATCTTCATATGGCTGTCAAATGATGTATTTCGATATGAAACGGTTTCTTGAGCGGATTTTTTTGGACAAAATTTGTTGGCACCGTTGCCGGTGCTCAACCACATAGAGCGAACCAATACGATTATCCCTGATGATTTCGGTTTGCAACCTCTCGATTCAGCGACATGTATTGCGCTTCTGCAGATCCGTGAAGACAGGTATGGAATGCAGGCAATGATGATCGCATTCCAGATTTCTGTTGGCTAGTGGTATGACGTCATTTGGTCCCCGATGATTCATGGGACGATTAGTCGGAAAGGCCCACTGAATTGAGTTGAAAAGTGAATCATTAAGAAGAAAAAATTGGAAATTATTCAGTAAGTTCTAACCGCTAATTTAGTATGGAAAAGGTTGTACATATTCACCCGGAATGACTGTTACACTTTCCCCGGGATACTCAACATGTCGCTCATTCTAAATCATGTTAAGTTTATCTTTTTTTTAAACGGGTTATTGAGCTTCTTTTAAATGTTTATAGTGGAAATGTTTGCATGGAACCAGAAGCGTTTACGTCAATGATTCATCTATCGTTATGATCACAAATTCTCTTTTTCTTAAACCAGAAAGAATTGTTGAACCAACAGGGTGGATCGGTCATATTCCCTTGGCATTCTGGATAATAGAGGTTGTTAAACCTTCTGTTTTTGTAGAACTCGGAACTCATTCCGGTAATTCATACTTTGCCTTTTGCCAGAGTGTACAGAGTAACCTGTTACCTACCAAATGTTATGCTGTTGATACTTGGGAGGGTGATGAACATGCCGGTTTTTATGATAACAGCGTTTATACAGAGGTTGATTCCTATAACAAAAGTAAATACTCTACTTTTTCCCGATTGCTTCGGATGACCTTTGATAATGCTTTATTGTCTTTCAATGATCATTCGATTGACTTGCTTCATATCGATGGTCTGCACACCTACGAAGCTGTTAAGCGTGATTTTGAAAGCTGGCTTCCAAAGCTGTCACATAGTGGAGTGGTTCTTTTTCACGATATCCATGTTAAAAACCGAAATTTTGGCGTCTGGAAATTCTGGGAAGAGATATCAAAGCAATATCCTCATATAGCATTTGACCATTCTGACGGTCTTGGCGTTCTCATAGTCGGGAGTGAACAAAATCCTGCAATAACCGAGATAATTTATGAATTTCAATCTCTATCAGGCCAAAAACGTATAAAATACGTATTTGAAAGGCTTGGCAAAATGGTAGATGTTGAACATCGTTTATCTCTGGCTATTTCTGAGTGCGATGGGCAGATAATGGGGATCAATACCGCTTTGCAGCAATCAATAGAGGACGCTTTAGTAAAAGACAAAATAATTGTAGAGCTGGAAAATACCTGTGATGAGCAGATAATGGGGATCAATACCGCTTTGCAGCAATCCTTAGTAAAAGACAAAACAATTGCGGAGCTGGAACATAGCCTCAAAAAAATAGTTAACTCCAGCAGTTGGCGGATGACCAAGCCGATACGAAAAATTACACACTCAATAAGAAAGCGATCAAGAAAAATTCGTCACCTTTTATTCAAGTTATTCGGGATAAAGAACTCCAACGATACACTATCCGCTGTTGTTACACCGATACTGGCACTAACACAGCCCCCCGAAGTCGCCCGTCCTCTTGATATTGATTGCAGTATTGCTGTTCCATTTCTGTTTACTGGGAAAAAATATTTTTCGGAAAGAAAGGTTGCTGCTATTATTCATATTTATTACGAAGAGCTTGCGTGCGAAATTCAATCGTACCTCTACAATGTGCCTACTGATATTGACCTCTATATTTCAACAACAGACCATTTCAAGGCAACTGCTATCAGAAACGTGTTTGCTGGATGGAAAAAAGGTTCTGTCGAAGTCCGTGTGGTGCCTAACCAGGGCCGCGACATAGCTCCAAAACTGGTGTCGTTCAGAGATGTTTATAGCAACTATGACTACGTACTCCATATTCATGGAAAATTGTCAACGCATGAAGATGTATTATCACATTGGCGACATTTCTTACTTGAGAGCTTACTAGGAACACCACAAGTAGTGAGCAGTATTTTTTCTGTTTTTGAGCAATTCCCAAACATCGGGATGATTGCTGCTCAGCATTTTGAACTAATGCGCCAATGGGTAAATTGGGGAGGCAATTTCTTGATTGCACAACAGCTTGCTCAACAGATGGGGTTTACACTCGACGAGAAAGAACCCCTTGATTTTCCTTCTGGTTCGATGTTCTGGGCACGAACTCTGGCGCTAAAGCCTTTGCTTGACATTGGACTACAAACTGAAGATTTCGATGTAGAATCGAACCAGATCGATGCAACACTTGCTCATGCTGTTGAACGCCTATTCTTTCATACCTGTGAACATGCTGGCTTCAACTGGATCAAAATTGCCAGGCCCGAACTGTATGAAAAGACGACAAAGATTATTCATGTTTCAAGTATGGAGGATTTATCTACTACAGTTGGTCAAGTATTTTTCCGATTGTTAGATCCTCGCGGTGTTAAACCCCGTAGTGTTATGCCAACTATAGTCAGTAAGCCAGCATCTCAACTTTTTACTCATATCAGAAACCATGCCTTGGGGACACATATTACAATCACTCCCGATAATCGCGTGGCAGTAGGGCTTGTTACTTACAACAATTCCGAACAGGAGCTGAACCGTTCGATTGCTGCTGCGAAAATTTCTATGGAATCAGCGGGTCTGGATACTTATAGAGCATTCTTTGTCATTGACAACGGGGCAAGTACAAAAAACAAGATCACCGAAACAGACTTCATAACTCGTATAGAAAACCAGGATAATCGCGGATTTGGAGGTGGCCACAATATTCTCATGCGTGAAGCATTTGATGCGGGGTATGATATATATATCGCCATCAATCCTGACGGTCTGCTGCATCCCAAAGCAGTGGGAGCTTTAGTGCAGATGGTTCGGGCGGCACATGGCAAGGCACTTGTTGAAGCGTTGCAATTTCCGGTTGAACACCCCAAACCTTACGATACATGCACTTTTGAGACGCCATGGGTATCGGGTGCGTGTATCGCCATTTCAAGGGAGGCGTTCAACGATTTGAGAGGGTTTGATGAAGAGTTTTTTATGTACTGCGAAGATGTCGATCTTTCGTGGCGCGCCCGCGCTCATGGTTATGCGCTGAAAACGTGTCCGCGTGCGCTGTTTTTGCATGCGGTCACTAATCGGGAAATGTCGCCAGCAACCTTGAAAATGATTTTTGAATCCGGCATTATGCTGGCACGGAAGTGGGGATCGGCCGAATTTGAGATTTGGTTGAGACACGAACTGAAGAAGCAGGGCATACCAATACGGTCACGAATTTCTGCACGTGTGACCGAAGATTGGCGACACATACCAGATTTTTCTCATCAATTCAGTTTTGCAAAACCTCGCTGGTAAATTATGATAAGAAATCAAGTTGACTGCATCGTCCGTTTTCACGACATAAATCGCCTTAATGAGCTTGATCGATGCATTTTTTCTCTTGTGGGACAGTTACACAGACCGCTTCACATCATCATTGCTGTACAACGTTTTACTGAAAGACAGATTGTCGATATACAAGACACGTTGGCGCCATTTTTTAGTTTGCCCAACGCGCCGATACTCACGATTAAAAACATGGAAAAAGCTTTCCCGATTGATGCTCGGACAGAACTTTTGAATTTGGGACTAGCCGCAGTCACAGGTCAATATGTTGCGTTTCTGGATTATGATGATGTTCTTTATCCTGAAGCTTATTCTATCCTCACACAATGTCTCAAGGCGAGCAAAAGGGCCATTGCCTTTGCAGCAGTTCGTACGATTAATATCAATGTATTTGAGCAATTTATGCATGTTGCAGGGCTAAGAGAGCTGTCTTTTTCAGGAGAAACTCTGGAAGACCTGTTTCGCTCAAATTTTTGTCCGATTCACTCTTTGCTTATTGATAGATCAATTGTGCCACCAAATATTCTGTCTTTTGACAACACAATTGTTTGGGAAGAAGATTATGATTTATTGCTTCGACTATGTGCTGCCTGCCCTTCCGATTTTACTGAAATAAAAACGGTGATTGGCGATTATTACTTCAAGAGTGACGGTAGTAACACAATTCCAGCAAACGGAATATTAAACAAAAAACAAGAGATCGAATACGATCGAGTTCGAGCTTTTATCGAGCATCGAAGAAAAACAACTTTTATTGTCCCTGAAGTACAAAAGCAACTGGGTATTCTCAAAATGTCCTCTAAAAGAATAACTATCAGGGATTTTCTAAACATTAAAAAAAGAAAAAAATAGTATAACTCTCTATTCAGCAAGCCCGGATTATTCAGATTAGTTCTTTTTTGTTAAGAAGAGGTGAAGGCTTCGATTATAAACTAACCATAGTTCAAGAACAGAAAATTTTTATGAAATTATTTTTAAGGCTTATCCGCTATCTCCTTCCCTCAAAAGGGAAAATAGTGCTTGTTGTCGTTGTCAGTGTCATGTCGTCCCTGCTTGGCGTGGTCTCTATCTATTCGGTTCTTCCTCTTTTAAATGCAGTATTTAATGCTGACAGGACTATTGAGGCTCCGGTGCGTCCCGGAGCAGGTGTTACTGAGAACAAGGGTCAGGACAAGAATGGGCTCATTGGCTTTAAGGGGGTTGATACTGAAAAACTGAAGGCTTCAGTAACTGCGACGTTCTCCAATGTGTTTCATGCCGAGACAAAACAGCAGACTTTGCTCAATATCTGTCTTTTTCTGATTGCATCGTTTGCTGTTAAAAACCTGTTTGTCTATCTGAACGGTCAGATCATTTTCAGGATTCAGACCAAGACAGCGAAAAAACTCAGGGACGATGTCTTCAGTAATATCATCGAGATGCACCTCGATTATTTCAACAAGAACAGGGTTGGTAACTTGATGAACCTGGTTTATAATGATGTGCAGGCGGTTAACAATACGGTGAGTTCCACCTTTGTCAATTTTTTGCAGAATCCTTTTTCGATATTTGTTTACGTCAGTGTTCTTTTTGTGTTGAGCTGGAAACTTACCCTTTTTGCCTCCTTTACTTCACTCCTTATATTTTTTGTCATTCGCATTATTGGCAAACAGGTTAAAGGCCTCGCTACCACTTTTCGCAGCTCAATGGGAGATATGAACTCCGTATTGCAGGAAAAATTCAGCGGTATCAAGGTCATCAAGTCGAGTGCTTTCGAAAATGTTGAGCTTGAACGGTTTCAGGCATTTACTCGTGGTTTTCGGAACCTTGACATCAGAATTGCCAGGTTGCGTAATATTATCGGGCCCCTTAATGAAACCCTTCTTGTGGCAGCAATAGCTCTTGTGCTTTGGTTTGGCGGCTTGCAGGTGTTTGATGGAAGGATGACCTCGTCAGAACTTATATTATTTGCTTTTACCCTCTATTCAACAATGGGGCCAATCAAGATGTTCGGGGATGTTAATACCCAGATGGCGCTTGGGATGATCTCTGCAGAGCGTTTGTTTGAGCTTCTCGACACGGTTCCCGATATCAAAAATGGCACACGTGACATTACCGGTTTTTCGCATGAGATCAGGTTTGAGGATGTCTGTTTTAAATACAGCACAGATGCTGATGCTTCCAATGTGCTTGATCATGTTTCGTTCGAGATCAAGAAAGGGGAAATGGTTGCTCTTGTGGGTCAGTCCGGTTCCGGCAAGTCAACGACTGTTGATCTTCTTCTGCGTTTCTACGATGTGGATTCAGGCAGGATCACCATCGATGGAGTTGATATTCGCGAATTTGACTTTAAGCAGTTGCGGCGTATGATTGGTGTGGTCAGCCAGGAGGTTATACTGTTTAACGATACTATTAAGGCAAATATTGCTTATGGCACCAATGAAGAGATCGGTCATGAGCGGGTTATTACGGCTTCAAAAATGGCAAATGCTCATCAGTTTATTGAAGAAAAGCCGGAACAATATGAGACATTGATTGGCGACAGGGGAGTCCAGCTTTCCGGTGGTCAGAGGCAGCGCCTGGCCATTGCACGCGCCATGGTCAAAAATCCTGAACTGTTGATTTTTGATGAGGCTACCAGTGCTCTTGATAATGAGTCTGAAAAGGTGGTACAGCAGGCTATTGATCATGCTCTCGAAAATCGTACTGCGCTTGTAGTTGCACACCGTCTTTCGACTATCAGAAATGCAGACAGGATTATTGTTATGGACCGTGGACGGGCTGCGGAGTCTGGCAATCATGATGAGTTGCTTAAGGTTGGAGGCATATATAAACATCTCTATGATATTCAGTTTTCGGGAAAAATGCCGGAAGACACACCACCATAACTTCTTTCCTGAGTTATCCGTGGAGGCCAGGCCAAAGAAAAATCTTCTGACTCAATAGTCAAGTTAGGATTGTAGGCCGGATCATGCCTTATAATATTGGCCCATCGTTTTTGCATATTAGACAGCTCTTTTTTTGCCCGTTCTTTTTTTTGCGGAGTATTGTCACGGCCTCTTGACACTGATTCATGGTGAAACATTTCAGCATTTGGAGCCCAAATATTTCTCAGCCCTTTTTCCTGCAGTTTTAAACATAGGTCAATATCGTTGAATCCTACCATAAACTCTGTTTCATTTAAACCCTCTATATCGAGGTAATTTTTTCTACTGATCAATAGGCATGCTCCTGTTACGGCTGAAAAATTTTGCTGCAAACATCCCCGCCCGAAATACCCCTGGTTCCCTTGACGGAGGTGTCTATGTGCATGGCCTGTTCCTGTTTTAATACCAATAATCACACCGGCATGCTGTATTGTAGCATTAGGATACCATAGCCTTGCTCCTACAGCACCGACACCGCTCTGCACTGCATGGCCGACCATTTCGTTCAGCCAGTCAGGCGTGATTATTTCAATATCATTGTTCATCAAGCAGACATAATCGGCTGCAGAAGATTGCACTGCTCTGTTGTTGAGTTTTGAATAGTTAAATGGCGTTTCGTTATCTCGGATTATCCGAATGCGTGAGTCTGTTTGACACTGACTGAGCAGCGACAGGGTAGCGTCTTCTGTTGATCCGTTGTCGATAATGGTTATTGAGTAGTTTTTGTAGGTGGTTTTTGCGAGAATGGTAAGAATACATATTCTCAGCAGGTGAGCCATGTTTCTGGTTGGAATGATAATGTCAACGGATGGCTGCTGGAGAGGGAGTGTGTACCGTATGCGGTTGCATCCTGGAACATCTTCTGATGCCTCTGCAATTGCATGTATCTTCCTTCTTTTGAAATGATGATTGACAGCGAGTAACGTTGTTGCATGGGTTTGCTGTTGTATTGCTAAGAGAGCGGAGTTCTCTGTTTCCAATACTCTTTTATGGTAAATAATGCGAGGAATATGGCGGATTTGTTCTGGTTTTAATTCTTCAATAACCCGAAAAGCAAGATCGTAATCTTCTGATCCTTCATAAATCTTCTGAAATCCTCCGATTGCTTTGACGATCGATGTTTTATAAGCACAAAGATGGCCAATCATGTTCTGACAAAGAAACAGTTCGTAATTAAAGTCGGGCTTAAAAAAAGGATCTTTTCTTTCTCCATGTTCATTGATGCTGTCTTCGTCAGAATAAAGGAGCCCTGATTCAGGATAACTATTGATTTCGAGAGCAATGTAATAAAGCGCAAGAGCGCATAAAATATCTTTGTGCTCAAGTATAGTGAAATATGCACCTGAAGAAAGTTCCAAAGCGGCGTTGTTTGATTCGGCCAGGGATCCCTCAGTATTGTTGACTGTGCAGATGATCCTTGAGTCTTGTGCAGCATATTGTTTGACTAATTGGTATGCTTCCTGATTCTGGATGTTATCAACAGTAATGCAGAGTTCCCAGTTTGAATAAAGCTGTGCTTGCACAGATCGAATCGATTGCTCAAGAAAAGGTATCGATGGCTTAAGAAGAGGCATTATGATTGAAATCCGAGGCTGTGTCTTCATTACATTGATTGCACGGATAGCCCTGTATTTTTTCTTTTCAGTAAGAGTATCATATTTTTTCAGCCATAGTTGGTAATTGTTTTTTTCTGCTTTTTTTTTGAGCTTCAAGTTTTTTCTGAAATTCTTGTATTTCCTGATCAGCTTGCCAAAAGGAGTGTTGTATATAGAGCGTAACTCAGCATCTTTATTATCGAACTCTCTAAGCAACTTGTAAAGACGGCTTTCTTGAGCATAAAGCAGTTCCTTCAAATCATTATATGGAATATGCATAGTCATTCTATTGTAACTGAGTGATTATGGCTTTGTAAAACAAGTGCAGCTCTCTTTTTCCAGGTATAACGGCTTATAAAAATATTATACGCGTTTTCTGCAATCCTTTCTCTTGCTTGGACATTTTTTAAGCCCTCAAGAGCTTTGAGCCACCCATCTATATCATCACATTGTACCAAAATGGCATTCGAATCATTCAGCACTTCCCGGAGAACGGGCAGGTCTGATGCAATTATGGCTTTTTTATGAGCCATGTATTCAAACATTTTTAATGGTGAAGTAAAGTTAGAAATATTGTACTTATGGTCATGTTTCCCACAGGGAAGGACTATTTTTTGATTTGGTAGTAAACAGACATCAAAACTGTTAATATATGTATGGAGTTCATTTTGTGGTTTAAAGCCATAAAAAAAAACATTATCCCATGGTATAACCGATTTCCAGTACTCAATATCATTCTCAGTCCCACCGACAATATGAAAGTTGAAATCCTTTGCAAGAGGAGCAATCTGTGCAATTATTTCAATACCTTTTCCTTTATATAAATGGCCGGAATAGCCGATATTCAGTTTATTGCTATTGCCCGATAGCTCAACTTTTGAGTTAAAGTCAGTAATTTCATCCGAACCATCATGAGCCACAAAGATTTTATCATTATTAATAATATTTTCATTGAGGTATATATCTTGTAACGCCTGTGAAATGACAATTAATCGCGCAAAATTACTGTATTTAGAAAGTATCCTAAAGCCTGTTTTTTTTATGGAACTTGACGTCCAGATTGGTAAATGAGATTCATACATAGTCTGATAGCCGTTCATACATGCGATAGTGCATCCCAGAAAGCATCTGCTATAAACCAAGTCAGGTTGAAAATTCAATAATGCTTTTTTTATCTCAATAATTTCAAAAAAAGCCCTTCCATTTTTATGGTTAATTCTGATTTTGTTGATGGTAAAACAATTTTTTACACCATAATAATTATAGATATCATCAATTATAGTTTCGATCTTTGCTTTTTTATCTGGCACAAGCAGAACAACTTCATGCCCGTTATCAGCAAATGCCTGGCACATCTTCATAACCTGAATACTGTTTGCATCACGCGAGGGAATTGTAGATCGAGCTATATAAAGTATTTTCATGATTATGTGATAATCATCAGTTTTAAATATTATAAGTTTGCTTTGATGGTATTAATAATATGCTCCGGCAATATTTTATCGGTACAGTATTTTCTGTCTTGTGGGCATTTATCAAGTAACCAGCATGGAGAACATTCTTCTTGAGGATCGAGTACAATAGGTACTGTGGTTGAGTATGTGGCTATCTCAGTAGGGTGAAAACCTGAAAAAATGCAGAATGATTTTGTCCCGACTGATGCCGCAATATGATTGAGCAGCCCTTCAAGTGAAAGAATAAAACGAGCTTTTGAAATAACGTAGGCAAGCTCTCTCAAATTATCTGTTTTTCCTCTGTAATCAATGACATTATCAAGTAATGCATCGTTATGTAATCCTGCTTGTATCCATAAAATGTTTTTATTACTGTCAACAACTTTTTGAAAGTTATTAAATCCCCACTCTTTATTTGGCGTATAAGTGGTTTTTCCGATAGGTTGGATAATGCTGAAATTTGATGGTAACTTATTAAACTTTTCAGCAAATCTCTGTAATTCAGCATTACTGAAATATATTTTAGGTGATGAGTTCTTTAATCCAAGCTTTTTCTGAAAATAAAGAGAATGTGCTTCTATTAGACTGATTTTTGCTTTTGTCTTTCGCATATATTGTTCAAGAGTAATCTTGCTATTTGCTGGAAAACAAAAATTAGCAATATTATCACCTTCACAAATGCGCAAAAAACTTAATAGTATATTTCGGAGTAATTTAGGTATTCTTTTAAAGCTATAATTTTTGTAAACTTTTGGGTTATTCTCAAAAAATTCAGAATAATTTGAAAAGATAACTACTTTTAATTTGTGTTGGTCAAATAAATTTTCAACAATGGCAGTCATACATAATTGATCACCTATTGCACTTCCAAATCTGTATAAAATGAAAATATTCAATATTTTCAATAACTTATTTACAATCATATAATCTGGTTATAATAAGTTCAAATACAATGCGATACGTTATGCCCCATCATACTTCCATTGCTGTTTTATATCCGTCGAGAGTTGTTTGAGCAGTCTTTTTCCATGAAAAATCGTTTGATCTCAAAAGGCCTTTTACTTTTAAGGCTTTTCGTAAAGCTTGATCTTCAATTATTTTAGTCAAAGCATAGATGATAGCCTCCTTATCATCGGGGTTTACGGTAAGCGCGGCATTTCCGGCTACTTCACCAAGAGACGTTGTGTTTGAAGTTAGTACCGGGCACCCACAGCTCATGGCTTCAATGACAGGGAGACCAAATCCTTCAAAGTATGAAAGATATACCAAGGCGTAAGCAGCATTGTACAGTTTGATAAGGTCATCTGTCGGAACATTCTGAAGGTGAAAAACTTTTGTTTTGGACTTCATGTTCGCAATAGCTTTATGAAATTGCTGGAGGTTTTCGTGGCGTTTTGCAGAACCGACAATAATAATTTGCAGCTCTTTTTGTATCGTTCCTGGTAATGCTTCAAATGCTTCCAGCAGCCCTTCAATGTTTTTCCTTGGCTGGATCTCTCCGACGTAGAGAAGATAAGGTTTTTCAAATTCAGTAATTCCATAACGCAATAAAAAGTCTCTGTTGGTTTGGATTTGCCTGAACAGAGGATTAGCTGCTATGGGAGTCGGAAAATATTTGTACGAATATTCTGGAAAATGTTTTATAGCATCGTTTTTCGTGAATTCCGAGACCGTGAAGACAATTTTTGCCTGCTGTAAAATATTGCTGATATTTTTTTGGTAGAATTTTATTGATTCAGGAGATGCCCAGGGGCTTGGACGCAAGGCGATAAGGTCGTGCAGAGTCACAACACCATTCTTAATACCTTCAGGGAAGTCGGTAGGATTGGTTGCATGGAATAAGTCAGACTGATCGGCGACCATACGTGTTATGGTTTGATTGACCCTTCGTAGCCATGCTTTTCCATTTTTGCCGAACATCCCTTCATTTGCAAGGATGTTGCGATACTGCAATGCATTGCAGTTTGTAAAACTGCAGGCAACCTCATTTTTTTTATTAAGCTGAGTAAGCAGTAAATACTGGTTTTCAGGGAAATATTTCGAAAGTGAGTTAATGAGATTTGTTGTATAAGTCAGATTCCCGCTATGGACGGATGTTTTGATTACATTAAAGGAAAGTCTCATAGTCATAGAGTCTTTTTTCGTATGGATCAATAATTATAGTAATATTGACTGATGGTATCCTTTTAAGGTTTCAGCCGCAGTAATTTCCCAGGAAAATTCTTTTGCTCGAAGGAGACTTTTCTCTGAAAGAGCTTTTCGTAATTCGCTTTGTTCACTGATTTGCTGCATGCCGTAACGGATTGATTCTGTATCGGCAGGGTCAACAAGAATTGATGAATTGCCCGATATTTCCGGGAGTGATGAACTGTTGGAGATGACTGACGGGCATCCGCAGTTCATAGCTTCTATAAGCGGGAGTCCAAAGCCTTCCGAGAATGATACAAAAATAAGCGCAACGGCGGCATTATAAAAATGTACTAAATCGTTATCAGGAACATTTTGCAGATGCAGGACACTTTTATTAAGCCCCATAGCCACAATTTTATTTTGCAGGTGCTTTGTAGCTTTTTTATCACCAGGGCAGATCAGCACAAGCTTGATATCACTTGTTATCGTATTAGGCAGGCATGAATATGCGCGTATGAGATTGTCAAGGTTTTTTCTTTTTTCGATCCTTCCAACATAAAGGAAAAAGTTGTTGCCCGGATTGATGTTGTATTTTATTAAAACGTTATGGTCAACAGTTATTTTACGATAGATGTCTTTTACCCCTTCATAAGTGACTTTGATTTTATTTTTGCACAAAGTGAAATAATGTAAAAGTTCATTGAGAACAAAATTTGACGGGACAAAGATCTGGCAGGCGTTGTTGATCATTTCCTCAGTATGCAGGAATCTTGGACTCGTTTTATCAGTAACTGTAAATGTTTTATTGTAGAGTTTTATGATGTCGTGTATTGTGACTGCAGCATTGGGAATGCCGTGAACAAAATATTCCTGATGAGTAAAATGAACAATATCATGTTGTTGAGCTTGTTTTCTCCAGATCGTTTTATGATGGTTTCTGATCAATTTGGTGAATGATCCTCCCAGCAGCATAGGATTTTGAAATATTCCGGAATAACGAAGCTGATTTTGATTGGTAAAGTGCTGTCGCACCTCTGGAATTTTATTTTGAAGTGTAAGTATATTGTACTTATTGTCAGGCTCCATTCGTATCATAGCCTCAGTCAGGGAACGGCAGTAAGTTCCTATTCCGCTATATCCTAAATCGTGAGTGAAGTCGATACCAATATTCATATCATACCATTTGGTTATTATCAGCTATTGAAAGTCTGAAAAAATATCTCCTTTTACCGGAAGCTCATGCAGCGCCTTTCGCAATGCTGATGATACCATTTTGACATTTATATCGCATACTTCTCCAGTTTCAGAGATCACTATTTCATAAGGTATGAGTAACGGGCCAAAACGTGAAATATCTTGCATTGCTTTGCGATAGAGTCCAATAACCGGGGTGTTAGAGCAGGATGCAACATGGATCAGGGAGGTATCGGGAGTTATGAGCAGCTTGAGTGCAGCAATGATCAAACCTGCTTCATAAAGGTTCCGGGTGGGGGGTGACGGAATGACTTGGTTGCAGTGCTGTTCAATCCTCAGTTTTTCTTCCTGATCTTCCGGACTGCAGAGTACGACGAATCTTTTACCCGGGAACATTTCAAGAAGGCTAATCCAGTTATTCTCCTGCCATTTCCGATTTGGTTGTCCTGCGCTGAGGTTTATACCGATGATTGTTTCATACTGTATTTTCTGAAGAAACTTTCTGATCGTGTCCGATATGGGCATAATCGGCAGTGATGGTCTGCACTGTTCCGGTGTGGCAGGAAATCCAAGGACTGTCAGTAATGCACAATTTTTCATTGCTATATGACTGTGAAAATCCATGGCAATAAGGTGGTCGTAAAGTCCCCGATGGAACTCTGAGTCATGACCGACTTTGTAACGTGCCCGGATCAGGGTTGTTTGCAGAAGGAAATTGGTAGAGGGGTGGTCTTTGGTGTTGAACAGGAGGTCGAACTCTTGAGAAAGCACTTCCTTGAAATAGTGGATTGGGTGATTTTTTGCAAGATGGACCGCTGTGATGTTTTGGTCAGTTTTGAAGAAATTGGATGAAGCTCTGGTAAAAGTAATAATATGAATCGCCAGGTCTGGAAACTCCTCCCTAAGGTTCTTCAGCAAGGGGGTAAGCAATATTGAATCGCCAAGTTTTTCCTGTGCAAGAATGGCTATAGAGCGAAATGGTCCGGAAAAGGGGACGTCTGATCTCCTTTTTGGAACAATAAGCTGCAGAAATTTTGCGAACGCCTGCCGGAATTGTCGTTTTTTCTTTTTTTTCGGTTTCACAGGTTGTGCTTCTTTTCAAGCATTTTTTGCTGGAGGTGGTGTTCAAGGTTATCGGCCATGGCGGGCATGGTAAACTCCCGGTTCACCCTCTCATATCCTGCTTTGCCGAATTCTTCAAGCAAGTCAGGATTATCGATGATTTTTGCTATTGCATCGGCAAGGGCTTCAGGGCTTTTGGATGGAACGATCAGGCCTGTTTTGCCGTCAATCATCAGTTCGCGCGCACCGTTAACATCTGTTGCAATTACCGGTTTTTTCATGGCCATGGCTTCCATGACCACGTTAGGCATGCCTTCAAACAATGAAGCTAATACAAAAAGATCACATCCTTTGAGATAAGGGAATATATCAGCAGCAAAGCCCAGAAAAATGAAAGAGTCTTCCAAGCCAGCCTGTGCAGCCTGTGTTTTTAGTTCTGTTTCAAGTTTTCCTTCGCCTGAAATGGTAAAGATAAGATCGTTCCGTGTTTTTTTCAGTATAGCAGCGGCATCGATCAGGTAAGTGAAACCTTTCTGTTCAGAAAGCCTTCCCGCACTATAGATAATTTTTTTGCCGGGAAAACGTCTTGAAAAGTCATGTGTGATAATATGCTGGGGAATCGTAATACCATTGTAGATAACCTTAACAAAATCATCGTCAAACCATCCGTAATTACGGTAAGATTCCCTGATGGTTTTACTGTTGGTGATTATGCCATTGACCAGTCTTGTAAGGGTAACTTTATGCTTCCATTTGTTGCCGCAGAGCAGCATGCCATGACGGGCAAGAACAACTGGTGTTTTGACAATTCTTGCGGCCAAACCAGCGACTCTGACGTCTTTGTTCAGATTACAGATCAAGACATCAATGGCATTCCATTTCAGAAATAACGCGATTTTCAATGTGCTGAGCGGGCTTATATCGCTGCGAATCTCAAATACTGTTGTTTTCACACCATTTGACGTTGCATAATCAAGCGTTTTGGAGTTTTTTTTGCTTCCCAGGACAACATTATGCCCTCGTTCTGCTAGTCCTCTTGCCGCGTTGACCATCCATTTTTCTCCGCCGCCGAATTTGTCACGGCCGATAGAGTTTATGAAGAGAATATTCATGAACAGTTGTTTGTTACAGCTTGATTCTGATTATTATTTGTGCTCCCGTTCCGGGTTGCAATACATCTCTTTTCCTCAGTCAACGAACTTTTCAAAAAATAATCAGCCCGCAGAGAAAATTTTCTTCACGCAATAAAATAATTTTTCAGTAAAAGTCTATTATTTGTGTACGTATCTGTTTATCTCTTTGAGATGAGACGGGCGTGCGGATTATGCTTCGGCATCTTTTTTTTCATTGACAGTCTCCTCGCAGAAATGTAATACTTCCGTGGCCATGAGGGGAATCGAGAATTTGCGTATTACTGTTTCCCTGGCAGCTTCGCTTATCTGTTTTTTTTGTTCATTGTTCTGGAAAAGTTTCAGCAGGATGGCAGATAGAGCGTTTTCGTTGCTATAATCAACAAGAAATCCATTTCTGCCGTTTTCGATGATTTCTTCCGTGCCTCCTGCAAATGTGCTGACGGGAACATTTTTCAGGTACATCCCCTCAAGCAGGGCATTCGAGATTCCTTCATTGGTGGAGGTCATGGCGATGACGTCGCTTACAGCAATATTCGGGTAAGGATTTTTTAGAAAGCCGGTAAAGCATACCCTTTCCGGGATGTTCAGCCTTTCAGTGAGCGCTATAAGCTCTTGTTTTTTGGGTCCGTCCCCTATAATGATTATCCCTGCATCGGCATCAGGGGCAAGTTTAAGGAATTGCGCAAAGCTTCGGAGAAGAAAATCGTGCCCTTTGCGTTTTGTCAGAATTCCTGCTGTGGTTATCTGAAATTTGAACGTTTTTTGAGCTGGCGGCAAACTCAATCGGTCAAGAGCTTCAGTGTCGAGGCCATTGTAGATGACCCTGATCTTTTCTTCTTGCATAAAGGATGTCTCGAGCAGGGTCTGTTTTATTTTTTGAGCATTTACGATGATACCATCAGCAAGGGTATGATAGATCAGTTTGTGTATGACAGGTATTCTCAAAGGTCGGACAATGCCAAGTCTCAAAATGTTTTTAATGCCGCAGATTCTGCTTGCCAGCCCGGCTATCATATAATCTTTGCGCTTGGTCGGGATGATGACCTCAATCTTTTCCTTTCGGATGATCTGTACCAGTCGTAAAAGGGTATATAGATCAATGTGGCTCAGGCAGGGAAGTCGGAACTTTGGGGTGGAGAACCTCTCTCCGACAATCGCACGGCGATAGACCAGAACGGTTTTATGATGTTCCGCAATGGCTTCTGCAGCCATTCGGGTCCATTTTTCAGTTCCGCCCCATGTTCGGGCAGAGTTCATAAAAAGGATGTTCATGCTTTGTTGCTCCGGCAACACCTGTAATACTTGATGCTCATTCAGCTATCGGCTGGTTTTTGCTTGTTTTTTCCCTTTCCAATACCTATCTGTCTATAGAGCCAGAATGACAGGTGGTTCAAGAAGACAAAGTATCAAATTCTCAAGGATTCATTGTAAAGCATAATTAGTTCAATGCAGCAGTTTTCCTCTCCGGATCATTATGCCTCCCGGCGCCCCTCTTTTTTTGCCAATACGCTGTTTTTGATCGGCATTATGGTGCTTTACCCGATTGCAGGCGCTCTGCTTTTCTCTCTTGTTGACGGAGGCCTCCAGCCGAGTTCTGCACTGTTGCATCCCGAAAGGAGTATGCTTCCGTTACTTCGCATGATTCAATCTGTCGGGCAGATTCTTGTGCTTGCTTTGCCGGTTTTGCTTTTGGCAGGTTGGCATACGGGCAAGAAAAATCCTTTTTCACCGGAGAGCCTCGCTTTTTTAGGCATACGCAGGAGTATCGATTTTGGTGCAGTCGCCTTTGCCGTCAGTGGAATTTTTCTTCTTCAACCGCTGTTGTATACCGTGACCGCACTTCAGGATCTCTATCTGTGGCCTTCGTTTGGCACGGCAGGCGCAGAAGTGATTCGTCAACGCGATGTGATGGAATCGTTTATTAAAGAGCTTGCGCTGGTTCGTACCGTCCCCGAGTTTTTATCGGTAGCATTTGTTCTTGCCTTTACTCCTGCTGTTTGTGAAGAGCTGTTTTTCAGAGGCTATATTCAGCAGAATTATAGTTGTTCCATGTCGGCTGGCGGAGCTGTTTTTTTGACAGGATTTGTTTTTGCTTTTTTTCATCTGAGTGCTGCAAATTTTCTTCCTCTTGCTTTGCTTGGGTGTTATATTGGCTATATTTATAGCAAAACTGGTAATATTGGGGTCGCTATTGTTGTCCATCTCACGAACAATCTTGCAGCGTTGCTCCTCCTGCTTTTTGCCGAAGATGGTGACTCGGTAATGATTTTTCATCCTGAATCTTTGGTCAATACCCCGTGGTGGTGGTTTGTTGTTGCAGGAAGTTTATTCTTGTTTGTTATGGTTATCCTCCGGTTTTCGGCTGCATTGTCATCGAGGGCGGAGTTCTTGTAAGCTGAAGCGCAGACAATGAGGCTGTTGAGTGTTTAAAACGTTATGTATGGGTAAGCTCTTGAGTGTTAATTTATTGCAGAGGGTCATTGTGGCTCTTGCAGGCATTCCCCTTCTTCTGTGGTTGATAAAAGTGGGTGGGGTCTTGTTTTTCTGCTTTTTTTGTCTGCTGGCGCTTCTTGCTGTTTTTGAGTTCCATCGTCTTGCACTGCATAAGGCCCATCCTCCGGCGCTTTGGATTGTGTTGCTGATAACACTGCTTTTTCAGGTGAATTTTTATCTGCATCTGGCGGAAGTTTGGGAGTTGTTACTTGCGGTTGTTCTGGTTCTCCTGGTTATGGAGCTTTTTTTGAAAGAGGGTTCTCCTCTGCTTAATCTTGGTGCTATTTTGCCCGGTTTGCTCTATGTCAATCTCTCTTTCGGCTCTCTGTTGAGGCTTCGCTTCGAAGCCGCTGGCGGCAAAGGAGAGATCATGGTTTTTCTTATGTTTTTTTGTGTCTGGGCGGCCGATATTTTTGCCTATTTCGGAGGAAGCACATTGGGGGGGAAATTTATTCATCGCAAATTTTTTGAGCGCTTGAGCCCTCACAAAACATGGGAAGGTTTTTTATTTGGTTTGGCAGGAAGTATTTTCTCATCCATGATTTGCGGATTTTTTATTCCCCAGGTGCCATTAACCACAGTGTTGCTGACAGGATTGCTGATCGGTCTGGCAAGTCCGGCTGGTGACCTTATTGAATCAATGTTAAAGAGAGATGCCGGAGTAAAGGACTCTTCCGGTTTGATTCCCGGGCATGGAGGAGTGCTTGACCGGTTTGATACGATCATGTTTGTTTCGCCATTTATTTACTTTATTACGTTTTATTTCTGAATTGACAGTAAGACGGAACGGGTTTGAGGTAGCGATGCTAAATGTTTTTATATATTCCCTGTCACATGCACTTTGCAGAGAACATTCATCCACAGGCAGGAGTTTAAATCGCCAGAGGTTGTTATAATGAAAATTGAAGGTCTTCTTTCCGCAAAATATATCGTGTTGAATCTTGACCTCTCCCTCAAGAGCCAGGTCATCGAAAAAATGATTTCCATTGTGGGCGATCATCCCGGAGTGACTGATATCAGCAAGCTGCGGGAGGATGTGCTTAAGCGTGAACAGGATATGTCGACTGGTATCGGCAAAACCTTGGCTCTTCCGCACGCCAAAAGTGCCGGAGTGAGTCAGCCGGTTATGGCTTTTGCGACGCTCAGGAACGAACTTGATTTCGATTCAATTGATAATGAACCAGTAAAAATTGTGTTTCTTCTTGCAACTCCTGAGGAGATGCTTGCAGAGCATTTAAAGCTCCTTGGTCGGATTACAAGGCTGGCAGGCAGGGAAGATGTTCGCCAGCGGCTTGTTCTCGCTCAATCACCTGCAGAAATTATCGAGCTTTTCAGGGACGAGGAGAAGGATTTTCCGGAGATATAGTTATGTCGCAGTATCAGGCAGTCAAAGGCACAAGGGATATCTTTCCTGAAGAGGCCACTCAGTGGAAATATGTTGAAGAGATTGTTCATACTCTTGCATCGCTGTATGGATTCAGCGAGATACGGACTCCCGTTTTCGAGTACACTGAGCTTTTCCAGAGAGGTATTGGTTTAACCACAGATATTGTTGGAAAAGAGATGTTTTCTTTTCAACCGGACCCGAAAGGGCGCTCACTGACGTTGCGTCCCGAGATGACGGCCGGGGTCATGCGAGCTGCACTTCAGAAAAACCTGTTTTCTTCGGCTCCTGTCCACAAACTCTATTATATCGGGGAATTGTTTCGCAAGGAGAGGCCGCAGGCAGGACGGCAGCGTCAGTTCTCACAGTTTGGAGCCGAACTTATTGGAGCGTCCTCGCCTGCGGCTGTGTCGGAAGTTATCACGCTGATGATGCATGTTTTTGAATCTCTGGGCTTGAAGGGTCTTAAACTCAGGATCAATACTCTTGGTGACACTCAGGATCGGGCTCGATACAGAGAGGCTTTGCAAGCCTATTTTGCTCCCTTTCACGAAATCCTTGATGATGCATCGAAAGAGCGTCTCGAAAAAAATCCGCTCAGAATTCTTGATTCAAAAAATCCTGCCGTTCAAGAGCTTGTTGACGGAGCTCCAAGGTTGTATGATTATCTCAATGACTCTTCTCTTCAGGATTTTGAAAAAGTGCTTTTCTACCTTTCAGAGCGGAATATTACTTATGATATCGATCATCGTCTTGTTCGGGGGCTTGATTACTATTGTCATACTGCTTTTGAAGTGACAAGTTCAGAGCTTGGTGCCCAGGATGCCATAGGTGGAGGCGGGCGTTACGATGGCCTTGCCCGTGAACTTGGCAGTTCTGCAGATGTGCCAGCATCCGGCTTTGCAGTAGGAATGGAGAGACTGTTGATAACGATGGAAAAGCAGGGCCTTTTTGCTGCACTAAATCATCCGGGACCTCTTGTTTATGTTGTGGTGCAGCAGCAGGATCTGACTGATCACGCTCATCAGATTGCCTGGCGATTGCGCAAGGCGGGTATAAGTACCGAAATAGATTTGGCGGCAAGGAGTATGAAAGCGCAGATGAGAGAAGCGAACAGGATAAGATCCTCTCATGCGTTGTTCATTGGCACTGAAGAATATACAACAGGGAACTATACTCTGAAGAATTTGGCAACTTCTCTACAGACAACACTCTCTTTGGAGGCTGTGCTTCAGATTCTGCATAAACCTGCTGCCAGGGAACTGCTTGACGTATGACGATAAAAAGACATAAAGTAACGCTTTACGGAAAAAAAGAGTGCTGCCTGTGTGACGAGGCTCTTGAAATTCTGCAAAAAGTTGCTCTATCAGTCCCTTTCGATTTTGAGAAAATAGATATTACCGATAATCAGGATCTTCTTGCCGAGTTTGGCCTTAAAATTCCAGTTATCTTTGTTGACGGTGTTCAGGCATTCAAATACCGGGTGAATGAGGCTCGGTTCAGGGCATTACTGCATACTTGATAAGCCAAAGCAACCTGTCAGAGATATGGGTGCAAGAATTTGACCTCTGAAATGATCAACGATAACGTTCTGTTGCGATGCTGAAGTTTCTTCTTCTTGTTATTGTCTTTTCTCTGGTGATGCGTTTGGTGATGCGATTAGTGGCGCGTCTGTTGCGTGGAAAAGTTTTTTCGTTCTATAAAACATTTGATCGTACCGGCGATTCACCCACCTCATTTTCTTCAGGGGAGCGGCTTGAAGAGGCCGATTTTGAAGTTATAGAAAGCCACATCACTGATAAAAAGAGTGATGTGGTTTAAGGTATTTTGCTGTTGACAGATTTATTCGTATAATGGCGTGCTTGATTTGAAACGGGGTATGGAATTATCTTATCTGGAGTGGGGGGTTCCCCACTTTTTTGTTTTCTATAAAAGTTCGTATGAGGTGTTCATGCAAGAGCGCATCAGTAATTGTGTTCTCGAGGTTATAGCAGAGTCCGAGGGTACTCGGGGTGAAGGGGTCTATCTTATTGATCTCAAGGTAAAAGGAAAAGCAAGTAGCCGGAAAATAGAGATACTGATGGATGCCGATAGTGGTATCCGTATTCATCAGTGCGCTTATCTCAGCAGGCGGATCAGGGAAAAGCTTGAAGGTGATGATGAACTTTTAGAGCTGATCGGTGAAAATTTTGACCTGATGGTCTCCTCTCCAGGACTTGGTGAACCCATCATTATTTCCCGGCAGTACACAAGACATCTCGGAAAGCTTTTGCAGATCAGCTATATCGACTCTCTTGGTGAGCAGGCAGAGTTAAGTGGTCATCTTCTGGAGGTATCCCTTTCGGGGGAGGGCGAGGCGCGAATTGTAATTATGCCGGAAAAAGACAAAAGAAAAGGGCAGCAGCCGAAAACGGAAGGGGTCACACTTTACCTCACTCAGGTGATCCGTGCGGTTCCTGAGCCAGAGTTATAGCAGGGTTATACGGGGTGGTGGAAATTTTCTTTTACAAAATGTACAATCAAGAAAGAGATGGCCAAAAAGAAGATAAAAGATGAGGGACAGGACAGGAGGTTGCAGATTGCCAGTGCATTTGGAGAAATTGAGCAGTCCAAAATTTTTCTGGATAAACGCACTGAAAGTGCGGCTGTTAAAATGGATATTGCCGATCTTCTCAAGGATATTATCCAGAAACAGCTCCGAAAGGATTATGACCCTGAAGTGGAATCCAACATTTTCATCAACCCTGAGAGGGGCGATTTTGAGGTCTATATTCTGAAAAAGATTGTCGAGGAAGTAGACATTGAAAGTATTGAAATTTCTCTTCAAGAGGTAAGAAAAATTGATGACTCTCTTGAAATTGGTGATTATTATGAGGAAGGTCCAATAAGGCTTGAAGACTATCTGAGTCGCAAATCTATACAGATTATCAAGCAGTCCGTACAGAAAAAAGTCCGCGATCTTGAACGTCTGGTTGTCTATGAAGAGTGTCTTGAAAAAGTTGGAGAGATAGTTGCCGGGGAGGTATACCAAATTCGTGCGAATGAAGTTATCTTCACTTATAATACGTCAAAAGACCATCGTGTTGAGCTTGTCTTGCCGAAGTCAGAGATGATGAAAAAGGATAATCCCCGTAGAACTCCGAGGATGAAGCTCTATGTCAAGCGCATTGAGCGTGAAAAAGCAAAAGTGAAGCTTGATGACGGCAGTATGGTTGAGCGTGAAAAAGCTGACGGAGGTATGAAGGTTATTGTATCAAGGGTAGATGACCGTTTTTTATACAAACTTTTTGAGCATGAGGTTCCGGAAATCCTTGATGGTCTTATTGTAATAAAGGCTATTGCACGAGTGCCTGGTGAACGTGCAAAGGTTGCTGTTGAGTCAACCAGTGCAAGGATTGATCCTGTTGGTGCCACCGTCGGCTACCGGGGCAAACGTATTCAGAGTATTGTCAAGGAGCTGAACAACGAAAATATTGATGTTATCTACTACGCAGATGAGCCGCAGATTTATATTTCAAGGGCAATGCAGCCTGCTAAAATAGATCCTCTGACCGTTCATGCGGATATGAAAACACGGAAAGCAAGAGTGATGCTCAAGCCTGACCAGATCAAGTATGCAATCGGTAAAAACGGCAATAATATTCACTTGGCAGAAAAACTTACCGGTTATGAGATAGATGTTTATCGGGATGTAATCGACAAATCGACAGAAGATCCTACGGATATTGATATTATCGAATTTCGTGAAGAGTTTGGTGATGATATGATTTACCAGCTTTTGGACGGAGGTCTTGATACAGCAAAAAAAGTACTGAAAGCCGGAGTGGATGAGATTGAACTCTCTCTTTTGGGATCTTCGAAGACAGAGGAGCAGACGGTTTTTGGTAAAAGTTATAAAACCAGCGTAAAACCTCGGGAACGGAAAGTGACCGACGATGAAAAGCGCTATTGGAAGAAGATTGCTGAAAATATCTATAAAACTGTAAAGGAACAGTTCACCGAGGCAGATCTTAAGGGCCTTTTTGATGATGACACAGCAGAGACAATGTCGGATGAATTGCCGGCTGATGAATCATGAGCATCGAGCATAGACTGAGCATTGCTAAAGTAGTAAAGAGTTTATAAATCCAGAGGAGGATGTAATGGACCTTGAGGAGATGGAAAAGAGATATCGGATAAGTGATATAGCAAAAGAGCTGCAGGTGAGCCCGCAGGAAGTATTGCTTTTTGTCAAGCAGGAAGGAGTCAAGGTGGCCTCGACATCCTCTATGGTGAGTGAAGGAATACACAGTTTGATTTTTGGCCATTTCAGTGTTGAAAAGAAAATGGTCGATGAGACTAAAAAAATAAGGGCGGAAAAGGAGAAGCGCTTGTCGAGGCTTGAAGAACAGTCCCGGAAAACCTATGAAAAAGAGCAGCATCTCAGCGAAACTATCAGTCCTCCGCCAGTCCCGGTAACTCAGGTAACTCAGGTAACTCCGCCAGTCCCGGCAACTCTCCCAGCTCCGGAAATTACTCCGTCTCCAGTGCCGGTTGTTCATGAAAATAATAAAGAGGTCGTTTCTGCCGCAGTCACTGAGGATCTTCCTGAATCACCCTTACAGCGCGAGATTCCTTCCGAAGAATTTTCCGGGCTGCCCGAGCCACCTGAGCCACTTGAGCTTTTTGCTGAACCTGAAGAGACTGAGATTATCGAAATATTTGAACCGGAACCGGTAAAAGAAGAGCCTTTGGTCAATGAGCATCTGGTATCTTTTGACGCTCCTCAGATGATGGGTGGCCTTACTGTTCTGGGTACTCTTGATATGCAGGCTGGCAGGAATAAAAAAAACCGGAAAAAGAATTTTCAGGAGCAGGCTGATGCGTTGAAAGACGAATTTGAGCCAAAGGTTACGGAACAGCCACGGGAAGAAGAGAAAGTAGTAGCCGCAAAGAAGCCGGTCAAAGCTGTTGCTGAGGCGAAGCCAAAGCCTTTGGTTGCGGAGAGTTCTTCCATCAAAAAGAAAAAGGGAAAGAAGAAAAAGAAGCCTGAAGTAGATGACAAGGTAATCTCTGCCAATATTCAAAAAACGATCAGTGGTATTGAGGATCGCAGCGGAACAGGTTCGCGCCAGAAATTCCGCAAGATGCGCCGAAATGAGCGTGAGCGTGAACATGAGGAAGATGAGGCGTTTCGTGAGTCACAGCGGATGATTGTGAGGGTTACGGAGTATGCGTCGCCGCATGAACTGGCGGAGCTTATGGGAATTACAGCAAAGGATATTATCCAGAAGTGTTTTGCCCTTGGAAAGTTTGTAACAATCAATCAGCGGCTTGACAAAGAGTCAATTGAGCTGATTGCTCTTGAATTCGGCTTTGAAGCAGAGTTTATTTCAGAAATTGAGGCTACGGCGGTTGTTGTGACTGAAGATGACGAATCTGATTTGCAGACTCGTCCACCGGTAGTCACTATCATGGGCCATGTTGATCATGGCAAGACCTCTCTGCTTGATCATATTCGAAACAGCAAAGTTGTTGCCGGTGAGTCTGGCGGTATTACCCAGCATATTGGCGCCTACGAGGTCACTGTGGATGGTAACAGAAAAATCACTTTCCTTGATACACCTGGCCATGAAGCATTTACTGCGATGCGGGCAAGGGGTGCACAGGTGACTGATATTGTTATTCTTGTTGTTGCTGCTGATGATAGTGTTATGCCCCAGACTATTGAGGCAATCAATCATGCCAAGGCGGCCGGAGTTCCTATTGTTGTTGCTCTTAATAAAATTGACAAGGTGGAAGCTAATCCCGAGAAGATAAAAACTCAGTTGTCCGAAGCGGGAGTTCTTGTTGAAGAGTGGGGTGGTGTTTACCAGTGCCAGGAGATTTCTGCCAAGAAGGGTATTGGCATTGCTGAACTCATGGAAAAAGTGTTGACCGAAGCTGAAATGCGGGAGCTGAAGGGCAATTATTCAAGGGATATACCGGCAAGCGGCATTATTGTGGAATCAGAGCTTGACAAAGGCAAGGGGGTTATTTCCACCGTTCTTGTGCAACGCGGAATTCTCAAAGTGGGCGATCCTTTTGTTGCAGGTAATACCATGGGCAAGGTTCGTGCCCTTATGGATGAAAGAGGTAAGAGAATTCTTGTTGCCAATCCTTCACAGCCGGTCAGAGTGCTTGGATTTGAGGATCTTCCGCAATCAGGAGATGCTCTGACAGTTATGGTGACAGACAGGGAGGCTCGAGACTTGGCGCAGAAACGGCAGGTTATCCGTCGGGAACATGATTTCCGCCGCAGCACCCGTGTCAAGCTTGACAGTATTGCCCGCCAGATCAAGGAAGGGCTTATGAAAGAGCTGAGCGTCATTATCAAGGCGGATACCGATGGCTCTATTCAGGCGTTGGCTGACGGATTGATGAAAATTCAGAATGATGAGGTCAAGGTACAGATCATTCATCAGGGTGTCGGGCAGATTACTGAAACTGATGTGCTGCTTGCTGCGGCTTCCGATGCCATTATTATCGGCTTCAGGGTGCGCCCAAATGTCAATGCAAAAAAACTTGCTGAAAAGGAAGATCTTGACGTCCGTTTCTACAGTGTCATTTATCATGTGCTTGAAGATGTCGAGAAGGCGCTCGAAGGAATGCTCTCTCCTGAACTTCATGAAGAAAGTCTCGGTTCTCTTGAGATCCGCCAGATCTTTAAAGTTCCGAAAATTGGCAATGTCGGGGGATGTTATGTACTGGAGGGCAAGCTTTTCCGGGATTCCAAAGTCCGTCTGCTTCGTGACGGAGTTCAGATCTATGAAGGCCAGCTTGCAGCGCTCAGGCGCTTCAAGGACGATGTCAAGGAGGTTGATGCGGGCTATGAGTGTGGTATGAGCCTGAAGAACTATGACGATATCAAGGTTGGCGACATTGTCGAGGCTTATAAAATCGTCGAGAAAAAACGAAAACTTTGAAAAGCTTACTGTTGATATATGTCGATACGTACTGAGAGAGTTGCATCGTTGCTGCAGCAGGAACTTGGAGCAATTCTACAGAAGGAGCTGCCCCGTAGCGGTCCGTTTATTACTGTAGTCGATGTAAAGGTTACGGTAGATCTCAGCATTGCAAGGATTTATGTTTCTATTATCGGTACCCTGAAAGAGCAGGCTGCAGCAATGGCCTCATTGCAGGATAAAACGAAGAGTATCAGAAAAATTCTTTCATCCAGGATTCGCCACCATTTCAGGCGTATTCCTGAACTTGAATTTCATGAGGATCACCTCTATGAGCGCGCAAACAGGATTGAACAGCTTTTGAACGATGTGCGAAAAGGTTCGATTGAAAACGAATAACAGAGGGCTTTTTTTTAAACAGTTTGCATGGATGAATATCGTACCAAAGAACCGCTTCTTGATGAAGGCGATTTTCTCCTGATTGATAAGCCTCTCGACTGGACCTCGTTCGATGTCGTGGCAAAAATCAGGAATACCTATAAGCAGAGCGGGTTGAAGCGCAAGGTAGGTCATTGCGGAACGCTTGATCCGAAAGCAACAGGTCTGCTTATTCTGGCTACTGGTCGGAAAACTAAAGAAATTGCCGGTCTTGAAGTGCTGGACAAAGTCTATGACGGAGCTATAAAGCTCGGCGTTATGACTGAAAGCCACGATAGTGAAACTTCTGAATACGGTCACTGCAGTACAGCTCATCTGACGGAGGATACAATCCGTTCGGTTGCTGCAGGATTTATCGGTATGCACCAGCAGCAGCCCCCTATGCATTCTGCAGCATGGCATAATGGAAAACGGCTCTACGAACATGCTCGCAAGGGAGTGGTGATTGAGGAACGAAAAGCAAAAACGATCGTTATTCATCGCTTTGAGATTACTCATATTGAACTGCCGATGGTTTATTTTATTCTGCATGTTTCCAAGGGAGCTTATATCAGGGTTATAGCGCATGAGCTTGGAACGGCTCTTGGTGTCGGCGCCTATCTGGCTTCTCTCAGGAGGGTTTCAATAGGCACATGGCAACTCAGTTCATCAAGGACTGTATCCGATACCATTGAAGTCATTGTGCGGCAGGCATCAAGTACATCTCCGGGAGACGGAAGATAAAAGGAAAAGTATGCGTATTGTTGAATATGATAATAACAATGTCTACAGCTACGGTTCTCTCTCACCTCTTGAGTTTTTGCCGACACCCTCAGTAGTGACCGTAGGTTCATACGACGGTGTCCATAAAGGGCACAGGATGATTATAGCCAGGATGGTTGCTGTTGCAGAAAGCCGCAATTTGAGAAACGTTGTTGTTACCTTTGAGCCTCATCCAAGAAGGGTGCTCAAAGAAGCGTTTTCCGGTCCACTTGGGCTGTTGACCACCCTTGATGAAAAAATTGATCTTCTTGCCGGGGAAGGCGTCGATCTTCTTTTTATAATACGTTTTACTGCTGATTTTGCTGCACGCAGTTCGGACGATTTTATCAGAAATGTTCTGGTCAGACTGCTCGGCGCAAAAAGTATTATTGTTGGGTATGACCATGCGTTTGGTCGTGACAGGAGCGGGGGGTGCCACACGCTTGAAACTCTTGGACGTGAGCTTGATTTTGATGTCGAAGTTGTCGATGAGGTGCGGATTGGTAATGAACATTTTTCAAGTACACGGATAAGGACTCTCCTTGAAAGCGGCAGGATTGAGGAGGCAAATGAATTTCTCGGTTCTCCCTATTTAATCACCGGCACTGTTGCTCATGGTGACAAGCGTGGACGGGAGATTGGATTTCCAACAGTGAACCTGGTGTTGTCCGATCTGAATAAGCTGCTGCCCCTCGCTGGCGTTTATATGGCTCAAACGGTTTTGCATGGAGAGTCCTTTATGGCTATGATGAATATTGGTGTTCGACCAACGGTCTCTACTGATGGGATTAAAACGGTTGAAGCTCACATTATAGGATATAGTGGAACCCTTTACGGGCAAATTATAAGGTTCAGTTTGCTCAGGTTTATCAGGGAGGAAAAGAAATTCTTGACTTTTGAAGAGCTGAAAATCCAGCTTGAAAAAGACAAAAAAACGGTAGAGATGTATTGTTAATAATATTATATTCAAGGTCAACCGATTTAACATAACAAACGAAGAGATATGAGCCTGACAAAAGAGTATAAAGCGGAAGTTATCAAGCAGTTTGGCGCTTCAGAAAAGAATACGGGAAAATCCGAAGTGCAGGTGGCATTGTACACCCGCAGAATCAGTGATCTTACCGGTCATTTGCAGTTGCACCCGAAGGACAAGCATTCCCGCCGTGGCTTACTTATGCTGGTTGCAAAGCGCAAAAAAATGTTGAATTACGTTAAAAACGTTGATATTGATCGTTATCGTAAGGTGATTGGTGAACTTGATCTTCGCAAGTAAGAGGTCAATCAAGATTTTGATAGCCTGATTTCTGCAGGGTTAAGCCCTGCAGGTTATCTTTTTAACAAGAACGCAGCAGGGAAAGCTATGTTGGAAAGTATGACCGGATATGGCAGCGCAGAGTCAGTCGAAAATGGTGTCAGGACTCTGGTGGAGTTGCGGTCGGTGAACAACCGATTTGCAGAAATCAGTGTCAAACTTCCCCGTCAGTTACTCTCTTTTGAGCTCGAAGTCAGGGAACTGGTCCGGGCACATTTTCAGAGGGGAAAAATCTCGGCTTTTATTCAGATTCAGATTGAAGAAGAGCAGTCTGTTTCATTAAGTGTCAATGCTGTAAAAGTAAAAGCATATAAAGAGTTACTCGATACCCTCAAGAGGGAATCTTCTCTTGATACCCCCATTCTTCTTGAGCATATTCTCAGGTTTCCCGACATATTCGATAACGGAACGGTTTCATTTGACAATGTCGATCAGCTTTGGCCATTGGTTAAAACTCTTTTGCAAGAGGCGATTATTCGTCTTAAGGCAATGCGTCGCAGGGAAGGCGAAGAACTCTCAGTGGACTTTAGTAACAGAATTGCCGAAATAGAGGATACGCTTGGACTCATCACCACTCTTGCATCCGATAATCTTGAAGCGGTCAGAAAAAGACTTGCGGCTAAAGTTGAGGCTATTGCAGGAAAGGATTTGACCTACAGCCGGGATCGACTGGAAATGGAACTGGTTCTTGCGGCCGATAAACTTGATATTACGGAGGAGTTAACACGGTTTGCCAGTCATAACAAGTTTTTTCTTGAAGAGTTAAGGAACGATGAAAGCGGTACGGGCAGAAAACTGAATTTTCTGCTTCAGGAACAATTGCGCGAGGCAAACACGATTGCATCAAAATCCCAGAATGCAGAAATATCTCAGAAAATTGTTCAGATCAAGGAAGATCTTGAGAAAATAAGGGAACAACTGCAAAATATAGAGTAATTACATGGTTGAGAAACGGCTGCAGCAGGGAAAACTGGTTGTTTTTTCAGCTCCATCAGGTACGGGAAAGTCGACAATAGCTAAAATGGTGCTTGAGCGCCTGCAACATCTCAAATTTTCAGTATCAGCCACTACCCGGCCGAAAAGGGAGGGGGAGCAGGATGGTGTACACTATTATTTTCTCGATAAAGAGGATTTCGAGGAAAAAATCAAAACCGGCGGCTTTATTGAACATGAGTTTTTTTTTGGAAACTATTACGGCACGCTGCTTGACAAAACTCACCAGGTTATTGATTCCGGTGCGCATATTTTATTGGATCTTGATGTGAAGGGTGCGCTCAATGTGAAAAAGCTTTTTCCGGAAACTTCGTTATTACTGTTTATAAAACCACCCGGTTTGGAGGTTTTAAGAGAGAGGCTCAAAGGACGGGAGAGTGAAGACGAACTTGGCATAAATGCTCGCCTTGAGCGGGCCAAGTTGGAACTGGGATATGCGGATCAGTTTGATGAGGTGGTTGTTAACGATAATCTTGACAAGGCGGTTACTACGGTGACGGCGATAATGAGCAAATTTCTTTCAAACACGTAAAAATAAGTGCAATGTCGGTTAAACCTGTTGACTTAAATAAATTAAGAAGTGCGCACTCAAATTTGTATGAAACTGTGGTTGCCATTTCAAAAAAAGCAAAAAGATTACATGATGAAGAGCGGGCAGAACTTGAAGACAAGCTTCTTCCCTATAAGGAGATGATCCGTAATCCCAGCAGCGAATCTGAATCGGACAAGATTTTTCCGGAACAGATCGCGATCAGTCTTGAATTTGAAGTTCGTGAAAAGTCTTCGCACAAGGCAGTTGCCGAGTACTTTGAGAATAAATACGATTATACGCTTGAAAAACCAGTAGAAAAAAAGGTTGTTCTAACAGAAGATGATGATGAAACTGACGGGGATTAACCAGATCACTCTTCGAGTTAATGACCTTCGTATAGCCGAAGAATTTTATAGCGATATTCTTGGCATCAAACTTGACCACAGGGTTGGTGCAAATATTTCCTTTCTTCGCCTTAACTCGGATATGCTGGTTCTTGTGAAGGCTGAAACACCAGGATCTCCAGAGGCAAGAGATATAAGGGTCGATCATTTCGGGTTCAGGCTTGCTTCAGATGCTGAAGTTGATGCTGCAGCGCTCTACCTTGATAATATGGGAGTTCATATGGTTACCCGACCAGCTCATCGTCGGGAAGGCAGGGCTTTTTTTGTCATGGATCCTGACGGCAATCTTGTGGAGTTTTATTCCATGCATGAAACAGGTCTACAGCAAGGGACTGCGGATATAGATATCTCAACTCCCGGTTCTTTCGATATCAGCAACCGCCATAAAACAGTAGAAAAGAGCGAAACAAAAAAGCCGCGTCGTTCCAGAAAATAGTTCTGAATCCTTCAGTCGGGATACTTTCGGTGTGATATAAGCAGCCGTTCAGCTTCTATAAGTTGTTCCGGGGTGTTAATGCCGAGGATCTCATCAGGGTTGTCGGTCTTGAAGGCGCAAACCTTTTTCCCGCCCTGAAAACAGATACCGAAAACGTCAGTCAGATAGTACTCTTGTTGAGCGTTGTTGGTGTTGATCTGTCCAAGAGCATCGAAAAGGGTGTGCATGTCGAACACGTAAACCCCGGAATTGATCTCCCTGACGGCAAGTTCCTTTTCGGAAGCATCTTTCTGTTCCACAATTTTCAAAACGCTGTCACTGTTGAGTTCTCGAATAACTCTTCCGTATCCAGTTGGATCATTAAGCTCCGCCGTCAGTACGGTTGCTGCCGCATGGCTGGAACGATGACATGCAATCAGTTCAAGCAGTGTCTTCGCATTTACTAATGGAGCGTCACCAGAAAGAATGAGTACCTCGCCATTAAAATCACGAAGCAGTGTTTCAGTCTGCATGACGGCATGACCGGTTCCAAGCTGCGGCTCCTGAAGTGCCGTATTTATTCTGTATCGAGCAGTGGCTTCTTTGACAAGCTCAGCCTGATGTCCGACAATTACAATTATTTTTTCAGGATCAAGAGAGTAAGCTGCATCAAGAACATATTCGACAAGAGGGCGTCCGTTGGCCAGATGAAGTACCTTCGGGAGGTCTGACTTCATTCGAGTGCCTTTTCCTGCGGCCATGATAATTACTGCAAGTGCCATTGATTTTCTTGATATTCTATGATGGGCATCAGAAAAAATTATGATAACGGTTCATCTGCCTCGCCTACATGGTGTCTGCTTTTTGGATTGTTTTCCCTGTCTACAATAAGGACCATCGGTCTAAAGTTTCGCGCCTCAGCTACATCCATGACAGCAAAGGTCATGATAATGATCTCATCGCCAACAAGAGCGCATCGTGCGGCGGCTCCGTTGAGCTGAATTTCCCGGGAGCCATGGGCACCTTTGATAATGTACGTTTCAAATCGTTCGCCGTTATTGTTGTTGACAACAAGAACTTTTTCGTTAGGAATCATATCGACCATGTCAAGAAGCTCACTGTCAATGGTGATGCTTCCTTCATATTCGAGATCACCGCTTGTCACTATAGCGTTATGAATTTTTGATTTTAAAACGTGTAATTTCATGAACAAGAATACTTCTATTGTTTTATAAATGCCTCTCCACTTCCCCGGAAAATCCGGTACTTTTTCAAGGCTTGATCGCTCTCAAAACCCTCTCCCCGAATTGTTTCATCAAGCCTGGTAATGGTAACAAACCTGTCTGAACGAATCATTTTGTCATTGCTGGTTCGTTTGACATACTCTGTTTTTATAACAGTTGTGTTTTCAGAAACTCCGGAGGTAATGACAACATTGCCCTGTGCCTCAATATCCTGATTATCATGAATAACGGCCTTCCGGGCCGTTATGATTGTTGTGGCATGGCCGTTGGCGTCAAAGAGGGTTACTCTTACTCCATCATCGAGATGATGTTCGCTTCTGTCATTGACTTTGTATTCTGCTCCGTGTCCAGCGTCAATGACCCCACGTTGTAGACCTGACTCTGTAAGGGAAATTCTGATTGTCCAGCCTTCCTGCACGGGGTGATTAAGACCAATAAAGGCTGTATCAGGAGAGCGGCGCTCCTTGACGGGATCGCCGCACCCTGACAAAATCAGAATAACGTGCAGAAAAAGAACAATAACTTTTTTCAAATCAGAAGATACTTACTTTATATTCAACTGGTTCATAACTTTGAAAGTGAGATCATTTTCAGGAGTTACATAGACCGCAATACTTTTTTCAAGAACGAGGCTAAATCCTTCCTTTTGAGCAATTGACTCAACTGCGGCCAATACTTTCTGCCGGATAGGAATAAGCAGTTCCTGCTGTTTCTTTTCAACAACACCACCACGCCCGAACTTCTCCTGCTGATATTTCTCAACAGCCTGACCTTTAAGGTTCAGTTCCTTTTCTTTCTGTTCTCTAACAGCTTTTGTCAAAGATCCGGCTTTTTGGCGGTAATCTGCGACTGATTTCTGATAGTCCTTGTTCATGCGTTCAAGTTCTTTCTGCAATGGAGCAACTGTTGTCTGCAGTGTGGCTTCCGCCTGTTTTGTTTCAGGTAATTGCTGCAGAATTTTTCCTGAATCAACAACACTGACCTTCCCCGCTTCTTGTGCGGCGAATGATTGGGGCGCAGCCAGTACCAGGCTCAGCGCAACAGCCATAATAATACGGCGGAACATGTTCATAAATCCTTTTGAGTGATTCATTAATTTTATGGTTTAAGTTAGTAATTGCTAATAAGACGATACCTTGGAACGTATAATTCGCCACACCCATGAAACCGAAGTTAATAATTCCTTGCTAAAAAACTATACGAAGCTGAAAAACCAGTATGTTTAAAGGGTTGGATACTAAAAAATTCTTTTCTGAAAAAACTGTCCTGGTTGTTGTACCACAGTGTTCTTCAGCTCAAGTTCAAAAAGATGAACCAGAAGTGAGGATACATCAATAGTTGACGTAGTTGCCAATGCATCAATATGAATTGGTTCTGAGCCCATGCAGTTTATAATGGTCTTTTCTATCGTGGTAAGATGGTTGATCTTTTCATGATTCTGTAATCCGGATCTTTCGGAACAGCTTTTTGCAAATAGCGGTCCGAGCTCGCTGACAATATCGTCAACGCTCATTATTGCTTTTGCCTGTCCCTGCTGGATAAGCTTGTTTGTTCCCCTTGAAGTTCGGGAAAAAATGCTTCCGGGTACAGCAAAAACTTCACGGTTTTGTTCAAGGGCTGTAGAGGCAGTGATAAGCGATCCTCCTTTCAGATCTGATTCTATGACGATGGTTCCGGCAGAGATTCCTGATATGATGCGATTTCTTTTCGGGAATTTTCCGGGAGAGAGTTCCGAGCCAAGCCACTCTTCCGAAATGATAGCTCCCTGTTCAATTATTTTCGGCCATACTTTTCCTTTCGGGTCGGTATAGATAGTGTCGACGCCACTTGCGAGGACGGCGATGGTTGTTCCCTTGTTTTCAAGAGTTGCGGTATGTGCCGCCATATCAATTCCATAAGCCAACCCGCTGAAGATGACAATTCCGCAGTTGACCAATTCCCGGCATAGCAGGGCAGTTGTTTGTTTGCCGTAGAGGGAGGCATATCTTGTGCCCACCACAGCAAGGCCGGGAGCCAGTGCGGAAGGGAGTTTTCCCCTTATAAAGAGACAGGGAGGCGGGTCATAAATTTCCTGCAGAAGGGGAGGGTAGTCATGGTCAAGAATGGTTACTATGCTGGCGTTGAAGCGGTGAAGCATGTCAATCTGTTCTTCTGCTTTTTTCTCAGCCGCCTGCCTTGTCGCTGTATGGTGAAGAAAATGGTGAATCTGTCGTGCCAGAGATTCACCGATTCCCGGCACATTCATAAGATCATCCACTCCTGTATGCAGCACATCCGTCAGGTCAGGCAGGTGCCTGGTGATTGCCTTGATTCTTGCGGGGCCGATTCCCGGAATAAGAGTCAGCACAAGCAGCAGCACCCTGTTTTCCATTGCTGAGGAGAGTGTCATCATGCTCGGACGTCAGAAATCTCTTTTGATGAGAATGTTTGCAAATCCCTGAAGGTATTCCCGTCCTTCAGCATAAGGCAAGCTCTCAATTGCCGTGAGTGCCTCCTCGGTATTACGGTTTATCAGTGCGGTTGTTTCTTCCAGGACGCCACATCGTTTGTAGATTGCTTTTACTTCAGGAACCCTCTCTGCACCGATGCCTTTATTGATGATAACGGAGTTCAGAAGATCATGATCTGTGCCTGTCGTCAGCTCGAGAGATCGAAGCAGCAGGTAGGTCTTTTTACCGTTGATGACATCTCCTCCAACAATTTTACCGGATTTGCCATTGACAGCCATGATATCAAGATAATCGTCCTGTATCTGGAAGGCCTGGCCTATTTTTTCACCAAAAAAAACAAGCTTTTGAAGCTGCTCTTCTGTTGCGTTGCCAGCAACGCCGCCAGCTTCAAGAGATGCCGAAATAAGACGTCCGGTTTTCTTTGCAATCATATCAAGATAGTCGGTTATTGTGGCGTCATTTTTGTCTTCAAGTTCCATATCAAGCGCCTGTCCTTCACAAATAGTGATATTTGCGTGGTTCAGAATATGGATCAGTTCGGCATGGCGATTACTTTTTGCCTGCAAGGCAAGTTCATAAGCATAGGCAATCATCATGTCTCCCGACAGGATAGCGGCATTGATATTCCAGTGTTTGTGAACGGTAAGTCTGCCGTGTCGGAGCTCTGCCTGGTCCATGATATCGTCGTGGATCAGAGTGAAGTTGTGGAGAATTTCAACAGCCAGGGCGACATTAAGGGCCTCTTCTGAAGAACCGCATACCGCTTCAGAGGCAAGCAGTGTCAGAAATGGGCGAATCCTTTTTCCCTTGCCTTCAAGAATATATCTTGCTGGTGCATAAAGCGTAATCGGGCTCTCCCTGTCGAAACATTTTCCGAGGGCATCATTGATCAGCGAGTGGTAGAGATCGTACTTTTTTTCTACAAGTTCCTGTGTAATGGGCATGGTCGTTATGAAATCGGTCATTGTATGATAATAAGTTTTTTGTTCCGAAGCTTCTCAATGGTGGCGGCTCCGGTCAGGAACATGACAGCCCTGAGGTCGTTCAGCCAGGTTTCTATGGTCTGTTCAAGAGTTTCTTCGTGAAGGGCTTTAAGAATATATCTTGCTGACGCAGCAAGCTGTGCTCCAAGTGCCAGTGATTTGGCGATATCAGTGCCGGACTGAATTCCACCGGAAGCAATAACTTCAAGAGCGCTGAATCGGGGAGACTCTTTCTTGAGTTTACTGATATCAAGCAGGCATTGTGCCGTAGGAATTCCCCAGTTGAGCAGCTCTTTGAGAGCGGAAGGACTGAAACGGTTGTCCTGGCCGAACTGCCGTGTATATCGAATCTCTTCTACTTTTTGCCAACTTATTCCTCCAGCTCCAGCAACATCAATGACTTTTACTCCAGCCTCGATGAGCTGACGTGCGGCAGATGCGGAGATGCCGCATCCGACCTCTTTGACGATAACCGGAACCGGAATTGTTCTTGTGATTTTTGTGAGCTGTTCAAGAACATGGCGGAAATCAGTATTCCCTTCAGGCTGGAAGAGTTCCTGCGCTGCGTTCAGGTGTACGATCAGCCCGTCGGCTTTCACGAGTTCAAGCAGAATGTTGAGATCATGCTCTGTCACACCCTTTGCTATTTCAGGAGCTCCGATATTTGCAAAGATCTGGATGGAAGGGGCATATTTTCTTGTAACAGAAAAGCTGTGGCGATGCGAAGAGTTTTCAAGTGCCTGTCGCATGCTGCCGACACCCAGTGGAATGTTGAAATGTTCAGCAGCTTCTGCAAGACGCTGGTTCAGAACGGCCGCTTCGCTGTATCCTCCCGTCATGGATGATATCATGAGCGGAGCACCAATGTTTCTGCCAAGAAAGGTGGTTGAAAGGTCAATATCGGAGAATGAGAGTTCCGGCAGGGCATTATGCTCAAACTCGAATCGTTCAAGGCCTGTCGTTTTACGGTTAAAGCCAATATCGCCATGAAGACATATCTCTACATGGCTGTGCTTGCGCTCAATTGTTATATTGTTTTTCGTATCGCTCATTCCGCCGGGAAAGATTCCTTGAAAGATTTGTAATTCTTCATGTTAACAAGCATATAACTTAATAAAAATTCTATAATTTTTCACCTCCATCTTGAATGAGGCTCCATGCTGAAAACACTGTTTGATATAGCAGTGCGTCATCTGTTCGGACGTCGCCGGCAGACCTTGACCACAATTTTTGGTGTTGCAATAAGCACGATGGTGCTGATTACCACCAATTCACTCATGCGGGGGTTGCTTGACTCCTTTGTAGAGACTATTGTAAATGTTGCACCGCATATAACAGTTAAAGGTGAGAAAACTGACCCTATGCCGCTTAACCTTATTGACAAAGAAAGCTCTTCTGCAGTTGCTTTTGTTGATAACAATATCCAGAAGCTTGAGCGTGAAGAGGTGAGAAACTATCGCCAGATTCTCAGTGTCTTCAGCTCGCATGAGTATGAAAAAAAGGTTCTGGCAGCCTCGCCCTATGTCGAGTCACAGGTTATGGCGGTAAGAGGAAGTCGCAACCAGCCACTTCTTCTCAAAGGAGTCCTCATAGAGAAGGAGGATGCTATCAGCGGTATCCGGAAAAAACTGACCCAGGGCGACATCACCATGTTTGAAAAAACATCCAATGCGCTTCTTGTCGGAAGGACTGTTGCGAGGGATATGAATCTCAAGCTGAATGACCAGGTTGTTATCATTCCGGCTTCAGGAAAAAGTCGGCAGTGCAAAGTTGCCGGTATCTTTTTTTCTGGTGTCAATGCGGTTGATAATAGTGTTCTGGTTTCTCTCAAGCTTGGTCAGATTATTGAGGGATTGCCTCCCAACAAGGTTACAGGCATTGCCCTTAAAGTGTCTGATCCTTTTGCCAATGCGTTACTTGCCAAAGAGCTTGAGCGCATTACCGGGTACCGCTGCCTGACCTGGCAGGAAGAAAATGCAAGTATTCTCTCTTTATTTGCTCGTATTGGATATATCGTTTTTTCTCTGGTGGCGTTTGTAGGGGTTGTTTCCGGGTTCGGGGTGGCCAATATTCTCGTTACGACGGTTTTCGAAAAAAGCAGGGATATTGCCATTATGAAGTCGCTCGGATTTTCTGCACCGCAGTTGGTCGGCCTGTTTATTTTTGAAGGTTTTATGGTCGGATTGGCTGGAGCACTTGCGGGAGGAGTGCTGGCAATCGGATCTATCAAGTTGATGGCAAGCCTTCCAATTGAAAGTTCCCAGGGCCCACTGACCCAAACCGGGTTCAACATGTCTTACAATCCGGTTTATTTTCTGCTTATCATTGGTGTAACCGTTCTTATCAGTACACTTGCGGCTATTCTGCCGTCAGCACGGGCGGCTAAACTTGAACCGGTGAGTGTCCTCAGGGACAGCAGTCTGTAGGGTTCATAACGCTCCGGGAAGGGTTTGTTCGGGGTGCTGCAGAAGGTAAAGCTTGTAGTACAGTCCTCTTTTTGCAAGAAGCTCCTGGTGATTTCCGCTCTCCCTGATCACTCCTTTATGCAGCACAATAATTCTGTCCGCTTTCTGAACGGTCGAAAGTCTGTGGGCAATAATAATGGAGGTGCGCTCACTCATGAGGTGGGCAGTGGCAGCATCAATAAGTGACTCGGTTTCAGTGTCAACCGAGCTGGTGGCCTCATCAAGCACAAGAATTTCCGGATTATAGAGGAGCGCCCGGACGAAGGCAATCAACTGTTTTTGTCCGGAGGAGAGCCCTGTGCCGTTTTCAAGAACCCTGTATTCATAACCGCCCGGAAGCTGTTGAATAAACCGGTCAGCTCCGACAACTCTTGCGGCCTCCTGTAGTGCTTCGTCTGTGACATCAGGATTGCCAAATGCAAGGTTTTCTCTTATGGTTCCTGAAAAGAGAAAGACATCCTGCATGACAACACCCACCAACGTTCTCACCGATAGTTCCGTTATCTTCTCCAGCGGAATACCGTCAATGGTCACCGACCCTTTTGCGAAAGGATAGAGCTTTGAAATGATATTGATCAGCGTCGTTTTTCCACTCCCGGTGGCACCGACAATAGCAATTTTTTCTCCATGCCGGAGGGTAAATGAGATATCTTTCAACACCCAGTTTTCGCTTTCGTAAGCAAACCAGACATTCTTGAACTCAATGCTCTCTTTGAACGAATCGAGTTCGTTCAGCCCTGAATGATCTTCAATTCCCTCTTTTTCATCAAGGAGCCGAATAATGCGGTCTGAGCTTGCAATGGCTGTCTGAATAACGTTGAAGCGGTCAGAAAGATGTTGCAAGGGACGGAAAAAAAGCCAGATATACTGAACAAACGAGACAACAACTCCGATAGTAAGATCCGCCTTGAGCAGCCTGACACCGCTGTACCATATCACAAGACCGGCTGCCGCCGAACTCAGTACCTCAATCAGCGGATAGTAAATGGAAAAATAAAAGACTGTCCGGATGTTGGCATCACGGTGATCCGCATTGATGGCAGCATATTTTCCCGCTTCGCGCTCTTCCCGGTTAAAGAGCTGGACAATAGTCATGCCGGTAAGATGCTCCTGAAAAAAAGTGTTGAGTCTTGCTATATGGGTGAGTACATCCTGAAATGCAATGCGGACCCTGTTTTTGAAAGCAATGGTCGCATAGATCATCAGGGGAAGAATGGCAAGAACGATAAGGGTCAGTTGCCAGTCTATCCAGGCCATAAGCACAACAATGAAGAGGAGCTGCAGAAGGTCGCCCAGAATAGTTATTATTCCGCTGGAGAGCATCTCGTTCAGTGATTCAACATCATTTGTTGTCCGTGTGATAAGGCGCCCTATGGGGTTTCGGTCATAAAACCTGGCCGGAAGCTTCTGCAGATGAGTAAAAATATCCGTCCGGATGTCGAGCACCGCTTTCTGGCCGATAATCTGTGTCATCCATGTGGTGATATATTGCTTCACACCGTCAAGCAGAATGGCACCGGCAAGGTACAGGCTTATCACAGTCAGTCCTTTGAAATTGCCTCGGGCAATATAATCGTCAATGGCGATTTTGGTCAGATAAGGCCTCAACGGGCCAAGAAAAGAGCCAGCAATGGTTATGGCAACGGCTATTGCAACAAGTTTATTATAGGGCTTGATATAGCTGAAAAGTCGGGCGATGATATATCGGTCAACCGAATTTTTTTTCTCTTTTTGCAGCGTATCATCCTGTTGTGGCCGGAAGCTTCTTTTTGTCGAGTCGTTACTCATGCTTGTCCGAGCCACAGCTTCTTGTTTCAATTTCTAACTTTAGTTCATTGGCCAGCGCTTCAGCCTGAGCTTTTGAAGGCGCTTCGGCATAGATTCTCACAATAGGTTCGGTATTTGAAGGTCGTAAATGAACCCAACTGTCTGAAAAATCAAGTTTCAGTCCATCAAGCGTGTTTATTTCTGCGGTATGGTAGTGCAGAGCGATATTGGCAAATATCTTTTCAAGAGATTCCCGATCTGCCTTGTCGAGCACGATTTTCTGCTTCGACATAAAATAATCAGGGAACTGATGCCTGAATTGTGACAGTGTTCCATGGTTGTTTTCGCGGCGCCAGAGGGTGAATGCCTGAACAATCAGCGCTATACCGACTAAAGCATCCCGTCCGTAGTGTAACTCAGGCAGAATGACTCCACCGTTTCCTTCACCGCCAATGACAACCGCTTTTTCTTTCATTAACGCACTGACATTGGCTTCGCCCACTTTGGCGCTGTAACAAGCCACCCCGTATCGGTTGGCAATATCGCGGAGTGCCCGGCTGCTTGAAAGATTGTTTGCCACTGGCCCTGGTTTGTGCTTCAGGTAAAAATCCGCACAAGCCACCAGGGTGTACTCCTCTCCGAAAAGCGTGCCATCCTCGCAGAGAAGAGCAAGCCGGTCAACATCCGGATCAACAATCAGGGCAAAGTCACATCCGCTCTCCCGGAGTGTTGCGATGGTGCCGGATAAATTTTCTTCAATTGGTTCAGGGTTTCTTGGAAAAAGGCCGGTTCCACCACAGGCAACTTGCACAACGGTCTCAATACCAAGCCGTTCACAAAGCCCCGGAACAATCGAAGAGCCTGCACCTTCAACACAATCAACAAGGACCTTGAATCGTTCTTTTGCGATGGACGCGGGATCGATACAGGGCAACTGCAATACTTCTTCAATATGATAATTGTCATACTGGTTGTTATAGCGGACTGCTCCGATGGAATCCCAGCGTGCAGTGACAAATTGCTCTTTTTCTGCAATGTCGAGAAGCTCATCCACCTCTTCTGCGCTTAAAAATTCCCCAAGGTGATTGAGCATTTTCAGAGCATTCCAGGCAACGGGATTGTGTGATGCAGTAATAATCAGTCCACCATCAGCCTGTTCGGCAGCAACGGCAATTTCAACAGTTGGAGTTGTAGCAATACCAAGATCGATAACATCGATCCCGCACAGGAGCAGTGTATTGCTGACAAGATCACTGATTGCCCTTCCGGTTGGCCGGGTATCCCTGCCGATCACAATTCTGGCTTTTTTTTCATGATTCCGCCGAATAGTCCATGCAGCAAAAGACATTGCAAAGGCAGTGAGATTTTTTGGAGTAAGACTTTCGCCAACAACTCCTCTTATCCCTGAAACGCTGATCATCAAACTCATAAAAGCGAGGTTATCATGATTAAAATTCTGCGCAATATAAAAAAAAACAGGGATGAAGAGTATAAGGGTGTTGGGGGGGGCTATCAGGGATAAGAGACGGGAGCTGGGGTTAGAGACGATATTCTTCTTTTCGTCATTATTTTTCTTGTTTGCCGTTTGAATTGTTTCTTCTATATTACATGCCTTTTGTTATTCAACAATATTACATTCTAAGCGTATATGCCTTTACACAAATCGGCTGAAAAAAGACTGCGGCAGTCAGAAAGAAGAAATGCCAGGAACAGAGCAAGAAAAAAAGAGCTGAAAGTTCTTGTTAAAACCATGCAGAAACTGATTGATACCAGTGCCGACAGGGCTGTTGTCGAGGTTGCCTATCGCTCGGCTGTCCAGAAACTGGATCGCCTTGGGGTAAAGAATTACATTCACGCCAATAAAGCGTCTCGCAAGAAATCACAGTTGACACGGCTTTTAAACAGTTATGTTAAGGCTGATTAAGAGTAGGTAATCTGCTGGCAGGGCCAGAAGTGGTTTTCGTTGTCTGACATCCGGACTGGGTGGCTTTTTCAGTTCGGATTTCCATACCATCGATTCATGTTTGCATATTTTCGTGGTAAGCTGGTTTCAGTCTTGTCTGAAGAGGCGGTTCTTGAAGTTTCTGGTGTCGCATTCCGATTCCTTATTTCTGCGACGACAAAACGTCAGTTGCCCGAACAGGGTGGCGATGTGCTTCTTTTTTCGCATCTTTATGTCAGGGAGGATACCCTGCAGCTCTATGGCTTTTCCCGGGAAGAGGAGCGTCAGTTGTTTCGGTTGCTTTTATTGGTTTCAGGTGTTGGTCCAAAGCTTGCACTTGCGATTCTTTCCGGAATGCAGGTTCAGGATATTCATGAGGCTATTCTGGCCAATGCTCCGGAACAGCTTTACGGAATTAGCGGCGTTGGCAAGAAAACCGCTGCAAGGATTATCCTCGACTTGAGGGATAAACTGCTGAAACTTTCTCCAGTTCAAGGGATGGTTAACCCTGTTTCACTTCAGACAAACCGGTTGAGGGAAGATGCTGTCAATGCTCTTGTAACGCTAGGATTTTCGAAGCTCACTGTTCAAAAAGCCGTTGTCAGTATACTCGAACAAAACACCAGCCTTACTGTTGAAGAGGTTATCAAATCGGCGCTTGTTTCAATTCATAATAGTTAGTTGCTAACGGTGACCTACCAGGAAGCTCTCGATTTTCTTTATCCTTTGCACCGGTTTGGTATTAAACCCGGCCTCGATCGTGTACACACACTGCTCAATTTTCTGGGGTCACCGCATAGGCGACTGGGGCTGGTTGTTCATATTGCCGGCACGAACGGTAAAGGAACTGTTGCAGCTGCGCTTGCCTCGATCTTTCAGGCAGGCGGAAAGAAAACCGCTCTCTACACCTCTCCTCATCTTGTTGATTTTACAGAAAGAATTCGTATTAACGGTGCCCAGATTCCTCAAGAAAAAGTTGCTCACTACTGTTCACTTTTGCAGCGTTTGGTTATTGAGAACCAGTGCACCTTTTTTGAAGCGACAACAGCTATTGCATTTGCCTGGTTTGCCGATGAGGGAGTTGATGTCTCTATCGTAGAAACCGGAATGGGTGGACGGCTTGATGCAACCAATGTGCTTGATTCTGCTTACGTCGTCATACCAAGTATTGGCAGGGATCATACTGCATGGCTGGGCGAGACGCTTGCAGCGATTGCTGCTGAAAAAGCCGCTATTATTAAAGAAGGGTGCCGGGTATTCACTGCAGTTACTGAACCTGAGGCATTTTCACCAATCCAGAAAATGGCGGAATCATTTGGGGCTCCAATCTTTGTGGCCGGAAGAGATTCAGTCAGCTGGGTGTTGTCTGCTGAACCGGGCATGCTTGAGCTTGAGCTCAGGACAGTTTGCAGGAACTACCCCTCTTTGAAGGCGCCACTGACCGGCTCGTTTCATGCCTCTAATGTCTCTCTTGCTGTCATGGTTGCCGAAGATGCCGGAATTACCCCAGAGCAGATCTCTTCTGGTCTTGAACGGCTCTTGCAGACTGGCTACAGAGCAAGACTTGAAAGGATTGGTACATCTCCGACAGTGCTTCTTGATGTATCGCACAATCCTGATGGTATGCGGGCGACAGTTAGTGCCCTTTATTCATTCAGGCAAGCATATCGTCGGGTGTACGTCATGCTTGGTTTGGCTTCAGACAAGGATGCCAGGGCGGTTATTATCGAGCTCCTCCGCCTTGACTGCTCGTTTGTGCTGGTCAATATTCCTTCGGAACGCAGTGTTCCGGCTGAAGAACTTTGCTTTTTATGCCTTAAAGAGGGTGCAGAGGCAACAGTATGCAGTAACGGGAGAGATGGACTTGACTATTTACGTGAAAAAGCAGGTGTTGATGACCTCATTCTTGTGACAGGCTCTTTTTATCTGGCTGGAGACATTCTTGCGGCAGGTATGTGATAAAGTAATCACTTGAAATGCGTGTTTTAATGGAAATTTTTTTATATTTAATTCAAGCTACAGAGATTCTTCATTTCAATGTAAAGAAGAAGAAATTCCTTTCCATAATTCCTTGTTGTGATTATACCTTTTTCAATTATAGAGGTTCTTCCCCTGTCATCTTCTTTTTCTCCTGCTTTCATGTTCTATGAAAAAGCGTTAAAGGTAATCCCCGTTTATAATGCGAGGCATTGACCATGATGTGGGAGTACGTTCAAGAGGCGACGTGCTATCCGTCGTTTTTCTGTGGCTTTTTTAAAACAAGCTTTGAATACAAAACACAATGTCGAACAATTCGATTTTTAAAGGTCTGGACATTAATATGCTCCAGAAAAAGAAGGTTGCTGAACTGCATGCTTTAGCTAAAGAGCTGGGTGTGATGGCTGCCGGTTTACGCAAGGAAGAGCTGATTTTCAAAATTATTGAAGCCCAGTCACAGAAGAATACCGATTCTGAAAGCGGGAATGTTATGGTGAACACCGGTGTTCTGCAGGTAATACCGGAAGGGTATGGTTTTTTACGTTCAGCCAATTATAACTACCTCTCTTCCCCTGACGACATTTATGTTTCTCCATCGCAGATCAAGCGTTTCAATATGCGAACCGGAGATACGGTTTCTGGCCAGGTCAGGGCTCCCAAGGAGGGTGAACGTTTTTTCGCCTTGCTGAAAATCAATACGATTGACGGTAACGATCCGGAAATCACAAGGGAGAGGCCCTACTTTGAAAACCTGACTCCTCTTTTTCCCCGGGAGCGGTTCAAGCTCGAAACCAAGCAGTCAGAAGCTTGCGGCCGTATCATGGATATTTTTACCCCTATCGGAAAAGGGCAGCGGGGTTTGATTGTCGCACAGCCGAAAACCGGTAAAACCATGTTGTTGCAGATGATTGCCAATGCGATCATAAAAAATCATCCAGAGGTTTATCTTATTGTTCTTCTTATTGATGAACGGCCTGAAGAGGTGACTGACATGGCCCGCAGTGTGCCAGCAGAAGTCGTAAGTTCCACCTTTGATGAAGATCCGGAACGCCATGTTCTTGTCGCGGATATGGTTCTCGAAAAAGCAAAGCGGCTTGTTGAGGTTGGCAGGGATGTTGTGGTTTTGCTCGATTCCATTACCAGGCTTGCAAGGGCTCATAATACCATCATTCCACATTCCGGAAAAATTCTTTCGGGAGGTATTGACGCCAATGCGCTTACCAAACCTAAACGTTTTTTTGGAGCGGCCAGAAATATCGAGGAAGGCGGCAGTTTGACCATTATTGCCACAGCGCTTATTGATACCGGATCGCGGATGGATGATGTTATCTTTGAAGAGTTTAAGGGTACAGGTAATATGGAGCTTCTGCTTGATCGCAGGCTCTCCGAGCGCCGAATATTTCCATCGATCGATATTCTTCGTTCCAGCACTCGTAAAGAGGAGTTGCTCTTTACACAGGATGAGCTTTCCAGAACCTGGCTTCTCAGAAAGTATCTTGCTGATAAAAACCCGATTGAGTGCATGGAGTTTATGCGTGAGAAAATGGCCGATACCAAGGATAACAAGGACTTTTTCAAATACATGAATGCCTGATGCTCTGTTGAGGTGTAAAACCATGTTAACTATGATAGAACTGGATGGCCACTATGTGTCTTGCCAGGCTAAGATTACCCCTTTACCTTAAAAAGATTTGTAGTTCAGAAAAAAGTTCCTATATTATCTGCCTTTAAAACAAGAGGAAAGACACTTACTATATGCCCTGCGGAAAAAAAAGAAAACGTCATAAAATGGCGGTACACAAGCGTAAAAAGATGCGTCGTAAGAACAGGCACAAGAAGCGCCAGAGATACCAGAATAAGTAAGTTCCGGTACTCATGTACCTTTGTTATAGGTTGAGAATATAGCTCAGTCGGTAGAGCATCTGCCTTTTAAGCAGAGGGTCGAAGGTTCGAGTCCTTCTATTCTCACTGATTGTATATACGCATTCAGCAATTTGACAAGCCCGAGTGGTGAAATTGGTAGACACACTATCTTGAGGGGGTAGCGCCGAAAGGTGTAGGAGTTCGAATCTCCTCTCGGGCACTTGTTTTTTAAAAAGCCGCTTTGATGCGGCTTTTTTTATGTTACTTCTGCAGCATCAAGTCAATGGTATTCCCCGCTTTTCACGCTTCGTCCAAATGCATCCAGGTTGAGATTAAATCGAACAAGGTGTTGAATATATCGATGTTGTCTGCCGGTACTGCTCATCGCGGATAAAGAGTTGAATATGCCCGGCAAAACCACTGTCAGCATGGTTACGCAGGCAAGAAAACAAACGATTGATTTCTTACTGTTCCTCTCAGCGAGAGCAGTTCTATGGTTATGACCAGCGTTGATTTTTGTGAAAGGGAAAAAATATGCAAATTTGTGCCGGAACAAAAAAAGCTGATCCGGCTTCTTGGTCAGGAGCTTGATACGTTACAGGATTTTTTGAAGACGAAATGATTAACTGTACTTTATTGTTAGAAAAGCTGGATTCAAATATTTTATCCATTGAATACAATGTTAATTTTTTTAACTCATGCGTAAACTTCAGGTAGATATTCTCGGACTTTCTACAAGCCCTCATACCAATGGAGCTTATGCTCTCATTCTTTATGAGCTGGAGGGCAAGCGAAAGCTTCCAATAATTATTGGTGGTTTTGAGGCTCAGGCCATTGCCCTTAAACTTGAAAATATAAAACCGCCAAGGCCCTTTACTCACGATCTTTTCAAAAATATTGCAGATGCTTTCCATTTGCATGTTAATGAAATCATTATTGATGAACTGCACAATGAAACTTTTTATGCCAAAGTTATTTGTGAGGTGAATGGTGAGGTGCATGAAATTGATGCACGTCCCAGTGATGCAATTGCTATTGCTGTGCGTTTTAATGCACCGTTGTTTGTTACTGAAGAGATTATGAACGAGGCGGGTATTAAGGAAGAACCGAAAGAGGAGGGCGAGGAGGAGGCTGTTCTGGAGCCTGAAGGAGTCAGTACAGGTCTGCTCACTCCTGATGCCCTGCTCGATGAACTTCAATCAGACCTTAATGAGGCTATAAGCAATGAAAACTATGAAGAGGCCGCAAGGCTGCGGGATGAAATATCCCGTCTGAAAAGCAGCTCATGAGCAGAGGCATCTGAACGCGATACCTCTGAACTCAGTTTGTTTAGGCTTATTCTGTTGAGGTACCGAAGCTGAACATGAAGCTCCATCCCTGCTTTGATTTTGAGGGAATGCTTTTGACCGCATCGAAGCCGTAGCCGTAATCAAGCCCGATCTGACCAACTATGGGCAGGTAAAGCCTTAGGCCAAGGCCTGCCGATTTTTTCAGGTCAGAAAAATTGACAGCTTGAGTGTTTTCCCAGAGATTGCCAGCCTCAACGAAGGTTAGTCCGTAAATACTCACTGACTGTGACATGGTAAGTGGATAACGCAGCTCGGATGTGAATTTCGAGTAAACCTTTCCTGCATACAGACTGGTGTTTGTTGTGGAACTGGCACCGAGCTTTGAGCCGAGACTCCGGTCGTCATAACCTCTCAGCGGAACGGTGGGCAGAGAGGACATGCCGCTGCCTCCCATGAAAAAGTACTCTGTGTAAGGTATATAATCGTTCTCGCTAAAGGTTGCAAGATAGCCATGTTGCGTCGAAACGTTCCAGACGAGGTTCTTTGTAATCGGGATGTACCAGCTTGATGTGCCAAGAAATTTGTAAAAGTCAACCGTGCCAGGCAATGGTCCGCCCGCAAGTTGTCCCGTTATAGCATTTTTGCTGCCTCTGCGCGGAAAAAGCGGGTTGTCGATGCTGTTACGGGTAATCGTTTGCGTTATTGAAAATTCATCGGCCTGACTCGGAGCATTAGGATCGGTATAATCGATAAAACTCAGGAATCCGCCTTTGCTGTGCAGGTATTTCAGCTTCCAGTTGATGGAACAGTAATCGTCTGGCCAGGTCAGGCGCCTTCCAATGGAAAGGGTTGTTCCATACTGGTCAATGATGGTCGGGTTGACGATGTTGTCGTTGGTATAATCGTATGCGCTATGGGTTTTGAATGCCGAAAATCCCACAGCAGTTGGTCCGCCGAATGCCCAGGGTTCAGTAAAGTTAAGGCTTAGGGTTCTGTAGTTGCTCGTGCCGAACTGCCACTGGAAGCCGAGTTGCTGTCCATCGCCGTGAGGTAAAGGTTTGTAGGCTTCAGGGTTGAAAATATCGTGCAATGAGAAGTTATTGAAGGTGACACCGAGTGCGCCGGTAAATCCGCTGCCACTATAGCCTACTGAAGCGTTAAAGGTATCTGTCTGTTTTTCGGTTACATTGTAGGTCAAATCAACAGTGTTGGTTTCCTGGTTTGGCTCAATATCAGGAGTAATCTGAGATGGGTCAAAATAATTTAGCATACTGAGTTCCCTGATGCTGCGCACAACATTTTTTCGGCTGAACATGTCACCTGGAACAGTGTAGAGTTCGCGTCGGATCACATGATCTTTCGTTTTGGTATTGCCTTTGATATTGATGGTGTTGAGCTGAAACTGTTCGCCTTCCCTTATAGAGATCACCAGATCGACCATATCAGGTTTGATGACCTGTTCCTCAAGATTTGCCTTAAAAGAGAGGTAGCCACGATCAAGATAGATCGAACTGACGTCAGAATTATCCTGCGAGAAATTCAGCCGTTCCTGAATCAGTTTGGCATTGTATATATCGCCCTTTTTGATCCTGAAGGTGTTCTCAAGAATGTCTGTTGAAGCAAACTCCTTGGTGTTGCCTGACCATGTTATGTTTCTGATATGGTATTTCTGACCTTCTTCAAGATAAATATCGAGGAAAAGCCCCTTGTTATCATGGGTATAACTGATCGAGTCGCGTAAAACACGTGCATCGCGATAACCGTTATTGCGGTAAAACTCAACCAGAAGGTTTTTATCATCATTAAATTTTTCGGTATCAAGTTTGGGGCTGCCGAAGATTCTGCGCCACCAGGAATTTTGACTGGTTTCCTTGAAAACCCCTCTCAGTTTTTTCTGGTCAAAGGAAGTGTTGCCGTGAAAGGTAATTTTTTCAATAGCAACCTTTGATCCTTCGGTAATTGAAAAAAGTGCAGTTACATGATTTTTAATCACTTCCTGACGCTGAAATCTTGCTTCTGCAGTCAGATAGCCTTTGGATGCATAAAGTTTTTCAATTTTATTTGCAGCGGTAAGCAATTCCTGTTCACTGAGTTTCTTGCCAGTCACAAGAGCTGCGGTTTTTTTCAGTTCAACACTATCGAACTTTTTGTTGCCTTCAAAGATAACCTTGTCAAGTACTGGCAGTTCGCTAACAATGAATTTAAGTGCGACGTTGTTTTCTCCGAGATCGTTTTTTTCAACAGTAATATCACTGAAAAGCTGCAGTTTCCAGAGGTATTGCAGCGATCCTGAGAGTTCCACTCCGGGAATTGCAATCCTGTCCATGGCTTTGAGCGGAAGACTGGCTGTTAATTCCTGTTCACTGAGCGATTCAAGGCCTCTGAAAGAGATGTTTTTTACGGTGTAGAGATCTTGTTTCCCTTCGGTTATTGTCTTCTGTTCAATAATGCTGGACTGTTTTGATTGCAGGTTTTTTGCTTCAACATTTTTTCCCGCCGGATTAAGGGTGAGAGCAAACAGAACAAAGGCGATCAGTTTTTTGGTTCGTTTCATGAAATTTGAGGAATCAATCAGGTTAAAGCTTGTTGGCAGGGAAATTTTTTGTCTGAATTTGTTCGCTGGTCTGTCCAAACCTTCGTTCCCTGCTCTGAAATTCCCGTATGGCATCATAAAGCTGTGTGCGACGAAAGTCCGGCCAGTAAGTGTTTGTAAAGTAAATTTCGGAATAAGCGCATTGCCAAAGCAAAAAGTTGCTGATTCTGAACTCTCCGCTTGTACGGATCAGAAGTTCCGGATCGGGTATCGATGACGTAGAAAGGTATGAGGCGAAAAGCTGTTCATCGACAGCTTCAGGATTGAGCAGCCCGGCCTTGACATCAAAAGAAATAGCCTTGCACGCTTGCATAATATCCCATTGACCACTGTAACTGAGTGCAATGGTCAGCACAAGTTTATTGTTGTTTTTGGTGAGTTCCATGGTTTTCTTTAAAACAGCAGCAACTTCTTTGGGCAGCAGATTTATCTCTCCAATGACATTGAGCCGGATATTATTGTCATGAAGTTTACGGGTTTCCCTGCCGATAACCTTGACAAGGAGCTGCATCAATGCGGAGACCTCTTTTTCCGGTCGTTTCCAGTTTTCTGTAGAAAAAGTGAAAAGTGTAAGATATTTAACGCCGAGCTGTGAGCAGGATTCCACTATATCCCTGACTGATTCCACACCAGCGACATGCCCGTCGATTCTTGTTTTTCCTTTTAACCTTGCCCATCGACCGTTACCATCCATAATGATGGCGATATGACAGGGAAGGTCACACGAGGATTTCAGCTCAGCCTGTACCTGTTTATCTGCAAAGTCACTATCTGAGGAGAACCAGTGGGCTTTAAGCGTTGATGAAAAGTCTGTTATTTTTATGAGAGCCATACTTCGGGTTATTCCTTATCTCTTGACGGCCTATCATGGCGGGTGTAACGCATGAATAATACTTCTATAGACTAAATCAATCCAAATTGAATAATATGCAGTTATTTCTTATTATACAAACTTTACATGGAGAGGAAATGCGGCAAGGATACCGGTATTTTTTCTTTTGAAAGTCACCACTATCAGTAACAGTGACTGCTCTCTAAAAATAATTCACAAAAAACGTGAAATTAAGTAGTTACGAAGATCTTCGCTCCAAGCTTGTCTCGCATGAGGTAACCTGTGAAGAGGTTGTGCGTTATTATCTGAAACGTATTGATGATTACCGCGATGATAATATCTATATAACGGTTTTTTATGAGCATGCTCTGGAACGGGCCAGAAGCCTTGACCAAAAGCTCAAAGCAGGCAGCCGCATTGGGAAGTTATTCGGTTTACCGATGGCAATCAAGGATAATATTGCCATAAAAGGGGAACGACTTACTTGCGCCTCAAAAATTCTCGAGAATTACGAAAGTGTTTTTGATGCAACATCAGTGATCCGTCTTGAAGATGAAGACGCTATTTTTCTGGGGAAAACTAACATGGATGAATTTGCCATGGGTAGTTCGAATGAAAATTCGGCTTATGGCACTGTTCCTAATCCCTTTGATAAAAAAAGAGTGCCCGGCGGTAGTTCGGGGGGGTCGGCGGCTGCAGTTGCCAATGATCTTGCCCTGGTGGCTCTTGGGTCAGATACTGGCGGCTCTGTCCGGCAGCCGGCAGGTTTCTGCAATATTGTTGGGTTGAAACCGACCTACGGAAGAATTTCTCGATATGGACTTGTGGCTTTTGCCTCCTCATTTGATCAGATAGGGGTGCTTGCTCGAAATTGTGACGATGCAGCGCTGGTGCTCGGTGTTATGGCTGGCAAAGATGGACGGGATGCCACCTCTTCCTTCCATGCCGTGCCCGATTACCCATCTGAAATGGCTGCGATTCCAGTTGAGGGATTGAAGATTGGTGTTCCCAAAGAGTATTTCCCGGAGAGTCTTAATCCGGACGTTGCCAGTATGGTGAAGGGAAAGCTTTTTGAGCTTCGCGATCAGGGGGCTGAACTTGTAGAAATCACACTTCCTGATAGTAAATATGCTATAGCGGCTTACTATATTCTTGTTACTGCTGAAGCCTCATCAAACCTGGCTCGTTTTGATGGCTCAAGGTATGGTTATCGTTCAAAAAATGCCGGTGATCTTGCAGCCATGTATGTGAATTCGAGGACGGCAGGGTTTGGCAGGGAGGTCAAGCGCAGGATTATGCTGGGCACATACGTACTGTCGGCAGGATACTATGACACTTACTATAAAAAGGCTCAACAGGTAAGACGCGTGTTTCAGGAACGGTACCGTGAAGCTCTTGAGAAGGTTGACGTTATAGCCGGGCCGACCTCCCCTTTTCCTCCTTTTGGAATTGGTGATAAAACCGGCGATCCCCTCGAAATGTATCTTGCTGATGTATTCACCGTTCCTGCAAGTATTGTCGGTATGCCGGCTATCAGTGTGCCTCTCGGGTTTGACAGTTTCAACCTCCCTGTTGGCATGCATCTTATCTGTAATTTTTTTGAGGAGGGAAAGCTGCTTGGGATTGCAAAACATTTACAGTGTTCGTTATAATTTTTGTTGGAGTACGTAGCGTTAATCTTAATAAATCTGTACTATGAGTGTATTAGTCAACAAGGATACCCGTTTGCTTGTGCAGGGGATAACCGGTGCGGAAGGTACTTTTCATACCTCCCAGATTCTTGAATATGGAACCAATGTGGTTGCTGGAGTCACTCCCGGAAAAGGAGATATCCTCTATCACGGCAATGAAAAAGACAAATTTTGCCGACCAGTCCCTGTGTTTAACACGGTACGTGAAGCTGTTGAAAAGGCCGAAGCCAACGTAACAGTTATCTTTGTTCCGGCCCCGTTTGCTGCTGATGCTATTATGGAGGCGGCTGATGCCGGGCTGAAAGTCATCATCTGTATCACCGAAGGGATTCCGGTTAACGATATGATGAAAGCCTTTGCCTTTGTCAAGCAAAAAGGAGCAGTACTTATAGGGCCCAACTGTCCAGGCGTTATTACTCCTGGTGAAGCCAAAGTAGGCATTATGCCCGGGTTTATCCATAAAAAAGGCACTATTGGTGTTGTTTCCCGCAGTGGCACACTGACCTACGAAGCGGTACACCAGCTTACCCAGGTTGGTCTCGGTCAGTCAACCTGTATTGGTATCGGAGGAGATCCAATCATTGGCACTCAGTTTATCGACGCAGTCAAACTCTTTGCCGCAGACGATGAGACTGAAGGACTTGTGATGATTGGTGAGATTGGAGGAAGCGCAGAGGAAGAGGCTGCTGCGTATATCCAGAAATATTTCAACAAGCCGGTCATAGGATTTATTGCCGGACGTACCGCGCCTCCAGGTCGCCGCATGGGTCATGCCGGTGCAATTGTATCCGGGGGAAAAGGAACCGCCGAAGACAAGATAAAAGCTATGGAAGAGGCTGGCATCAAGGTTGTTGACAGCCCTGCTGATATAGGCGAAGCCATGATCAAAGCGCTTGGCAGATAATAACATCTTTGTTTATAGAGGACTTGTAAAATATATACTATAAGTCCTCTATAACATTGTTAAAATTCCTCAGAGACCCAGCGTTATCAGGTCGTGAATATGCACTATGCCGACAGGATGCTCTTCATTGTCGCAGACCAGCAACTGGGTAATACGGTAGGTTTCAAGAATATCAAGGCATTCTTTCGCCATGGTGCCGGTTGTCACGGTTTTTGGATTTGCCGTCATGACCGATCCTGCACTGAGGCCGAGAAACTCCCTCCCACTCTGAACCAGACGGCGAAGATCACCATCGGTAAATATGCCGCTGAGACGTCCATCATCATTGACTACAGCACTGACCCCATAGCGCTTCGAGGTCATCTCAAGGATAAGATCTGTAACCGACGCACTTTCTTTGACGAGTGGTAATGCGTCATCCTTTGCCATAATATCAGTAACCTTGACGGTCAGCCGTCTGCCGAGCGATCCTTTGGGATGTGTCAGAGCAAAATCTCTCTGTGTAAATTTTTTTTGCTGCATCAAACAAATTGCAAGGGCATCTCCCATTGCCAACATTGCTGTTGTTGATGTGGTGGGCGCTAGATCATAGGGACAAGCCTCTTTTTCTATATCAGTATCAAGCATGATATCCGCGTTTTGAGCAAGAAAAGAGCGTTGATTGCCAGTCATAGCTATAATCTTTGCTCCGATCTGCCGGAGTGCCGGGATGATGAAATTCATCTCTTCAGTCGTGCCGCTTTTCGACAGACATACGACAACATCGTCATGGTCGACAATACCAAGATCTCCATGAGCAGCATCTGCCGGGTGAAGAAAAAGGGCTGTTGATCCGGTAGATGCCATGGTTGCCGCAATTTTCTGGCCGATAATACCTGATTTTCCCATGCCTGAGATGATGATTTTCCCTTTGCATGACGCCAAAAGTTTAACTGCATTCGAAAAGTTTTCATCAAGCCGTTCTGCCATCATTGAAATGGCCTGTGCTTCCTGTTCAAGAATAGTTTTTCCATTTTGTGTAATGTGTCCGCATTGGGATGGTGCGCTCATAGGTCGTCAGAATAGATGCTTCAATGAAGAAAAGATTGTGGATTGCTATTTTTATATACTGTAATATCGGCTAAATTGAATCAATATAATTTTCTTTGCTAATCATAAACCGTTTCTCATGAGTTGGGTACCTCTACTTGGCTTTTCTTTTCTGGTTTTTTTTCTTCTGGTTTTTCTTTTCAGCAAGTTTTTGGGTTATATGAAAAAAGAGCAGAATTTGGTCATAGAATCCTTCAAGGATTCGCTTATCGACAAAGATAATCCTGTTGGTCTTAATCGGGAAGAACTTGAAAAACTCAAGCAGCAGCAGCAGGAAGCACAGCGCCACCTTAGTGACGTTATATCAAGAATACCTGTTATTCAAAAGGATGGCAGATTTCAGATTGACGAGGAAGCTATACGCCAGCGACGTGCAGCAGCTCATGATGAGGAGACATCAGGGACGGTTAATAATGGTACAATTTAAGTTTTTCTGATTTTTCTTCTGCATGTTTTCAAAATTAAAGCTTCTTTTCAAAGACACCGTTATCTACGGTTCGAGTACTATTCTTGCCCGTAGTCTCAATTATCTTCTGGTTCCCCTTTACGCCAACAAACTTTCCACGTTTGATAATGGTGTACAAACTATTATCTATGCCAATATTGCCCTGGCAAATGTTCTCTTTTCTTATGGCCTTGAAACCTCCTATCTCAAGGTAGTTTCGGATTCGGCACATAGAGACAGGGATGAAACCCAGCTTTTTTCCACGGCGTTCATCACTCTTTTTGTGACATCAACGCTTTTTGCGATCAGCATTGTACTTTTTGCCCCGCTTATTGCCGAACTCATAGGACTTTCTGCTGTAGACTTCATCTTTGTCCGATATGCCGCCCTTATTTTATGGATTGACACTCTTCTGGTCATTCCATTTGCTGAACTTCGCCTGAAGAGAAAGGCTGTGCAGTTTGCCATTGCACGAGTAGTCGGTGTTATAGCGGTTGTCGCAAGTGCAATTATTCTTATTGTTCCCTTTCATTTCGGATTGGCGGGGGTTTTTATTGCAGAGGCCTTTGGTTCACTGATCAGTCTTCTGCTGGTTATTCCGGTTTTCCGTCAATTCAGAATCTTTTTTTCACAAGTCCAGTTGCGTGAAATGCTTCGCATTGGCTTGCCTTATGTGCCGACCGGGATTGCCGGACTGCTGATTCATCTGATTGACAGGAATATTTTAATCCGCATACCACCTTCAGAGATTCAACGAATCTATGGACAGGGCTATCAGGCTTCTGACATTGTTGGCATTTATGGAAGAATTGCGGCTTTTGGCGTTGTGTTGCAGCTTTTTATCCAGGTATTCCGTTTTGCATGGCAGCCGTTTTTTCTACAACATGCCAAAGATCCCGAGGCAAAAAAGCTTTTTCAGCATGTGCTCAGCATTTCAACCCTTTTTACCATGTTTCTGGCGCTTGCAGCCACCTTTTTTGTTCCTGACCTTGTCCGTTACCACTATTCAGACCGCTTTTACCTGCTGCCTCCGCGTTACTGGATTGGACTTTCAATTCTTCCCTGGATATTTCTGAGTTATGTCTTTGACATGATTTCCACAAATCTTTCCGCAGGACTTCTTATTACCGGCAATACCCGCTATCTGCCTGTTGTCACCTTTGCCGGAGCGGCGGTGACTGCACTCTTTTGCTGGTGGCTTATTCCTCTGAGCGGCATGGATGGCGCTGCTTATGCTATCGTTGCCGGTACGGCTGTCATGTGCCTTGTGATGGCATGGTATTCCCTCAAAGTCTTTCCGCTCCGTTATGACTGGCTTAAGCTTTTTCTGCTTCTTCTTGCGGGTATAGCACTGGCGATGCTACAGTTTCGTCTTGCTCCAGGTCTCTCAGAAGGAGGCTCAGGTATTGCAATAAAAATAACGATGCTCGCACTCTATTTTTCTTTTGCTGCAGCACTTTTCAGCCAGGAGGTTACTCTTCTTGCCGTTAAAGTGGGCAAAAAATTCGGAGGGAAATGATAGTGTCTTTTTTTATGGATGATGTTCTCTTGATTGATCCATTCTCATTGAGTGTTTGTGTGATGAGATACGGTTAAGCACTTTTTTCAATGAATCCCGTTGTTCAGGTGTGCATATTTTGGCCAGTTCATGAAAATGAAGCGCAAGATCACGCTCTATTGCCCCCTGATGGGACCCGATTTCCGCTGCGAGGGCTTCTATTTTTTTTGTATCGGGTTGCTCTTTAACCGATTCTTCAACCAGTTGTTTTTTTAACAGCGCAATACTCTCCATTTCGGGCTGGACTTTGAGAAGATGCTCTTGTCGTAGCGTCCGAAAACTGGCGGCTTGAGATTTGCTAAGGGAAAGCGATTCTCCAAAAGAGAGCGGTCTGTTAAACTGATGGTTTGGAGGCTCAGGTTGGAGTGTGTTGTGCCACCACAGAACACTGAGGAGTGTTACATTGAGCAGAACAAGAAGAACAAGTGCTGTTGTAACAAATCGTTTTGAAGTCAGGAAATCCATGCGATGTATCCGTGTCAGGTTGTTAGCGTTTGTGATTCAGTTGTGAACGCTCATTTTTTAATAGCCTGTGTCAAGTAATTATAACACCGGGCCATGTTCAAGGAGTCTGGTTTTCATTGGTCTGATCATAGTAGGCAAACTCCTGGGTAGTGTAGTCATAACTCTGATTCTCAAGCACTTCACTGCTCAATGTTGTTGCCTGTTGTTTTTTTGTCTGCAGTGTCAGCACTGTAGAGCCAAGGTTGATGATAACAAGCAAGGCAATGAATGCAAGTCTGAAATCCAGACTCTGCGTTCTTCCCTCAGGCTCCTGCTCTATTCTCTGCAGAAGCCGAACCCTGAAAAGAGGATTAACCTCAAGAGGCGCCATCTCATCAGCCAACCTCATTGTTTTTTCGACCTCAGAGGCTATGCTTGCTTTACTGTTTTTCATATCTATAACTCCTTATTAATCTATAAGACGACAGGCGTCTCAAAAACATGCATTTTTATTTTAATGATCTGAAAAATATTTATACAGCTTGTCGTGAAGGTTTTTTTTTGCCCTGTGTATCAGAGATTCTACTGCTGAAACCGATGTTTTCAGGATATCAGCGATCTCCTGATTACTGTATCCCTCCTGTTTGCTGAGAAGAAATGCCGTTTTCTGATTTTCGGGGAGTGTACTGAGAGCATCAAGCAATATCCCGGCTCGTTCGCTATCAGTACATACATCTGCAGGATTGTCGCGCAGTGGGGCGGCAATCTCCTCTGATGGGTCTCCAATGCCAATAACCCGTTTCAATGAGCTGAACCGTTTTTTTCTTTTCAAACGGCGCAGGTGGTCAAGCGATTTCGTGACGGCAATTCTGTATATCCATGTTGAGAGCTTTGCCTCTTCACGGAACTGCTCAAAAGAGCGGAACACCTCGACAAACACGTCCTGGGCAAGATCCTCGGCATCTTCACAATTAAAGACAAAACGATAACATGTATTGACAACCATCTCCTGGTGTTCGTCAACGAGGGCTCTGAAAAGCTGTTCTTTGGATGCCATCCCTGATTTATGCAATGTGCTTATTGTAAACAGGCTCAAGCAAGTTTTGCCGCAAAGGCCAGCACTTTATCAACCTTTTCCTGTGAGTCGGCTTCACAATAGAGGCGCAGTACCGGTTCAGTACCGGATGGCCGGATAAGCATCCAGCCGCCTTCAAAGTGATATTTGTATCCATCGAGATCGTTGAATTTCAGAACTTTGTATCCAGCGATGCTTGTAAGGTCACCTGCTGCGGCACGATCAATAATGACCTGTTTTTTTGCTTCGCTGACACGCAGGTCAACGCGGTTATAACAGAAAAAGCCATACTCATCGTACAACTCCTGAACCAGCTCTGCAAGAGTCTTTTCCCTGCGTGTCATCATTTCAAGGATCAGCAGAGCGGTATAGACACCATCGCGTTCCGGCAGAAATGCGGGAATGCCTATGCCACCGGACTCTTCTCCTCCGATAAGGATGTTATTCGTGGTCATGAGTTTGCTGAGATGCTTGAAGCCTATCTGGAGTTCATGCATGATAAGATCATGTTTCTTGCATATCTTGTCGATGACATCGGTCAACGCAAATGTTTTTGCAACTTCACCGGTTTTATGCTGATACTCGACCAGATCCTTGAGAATAATAGCAAAAAGTTTATGGGAATCCACAAACATGCCATTTTCGTCAAGCATGCCAATCCTGTCGGCATCTCCATCATTGATAATACCAACATCAGTTTCAACCTCATTGAAGAATTCAATAAACTCTTTGATATACTGAGGCATAGGCTCGGGATTGATGCCTCCAAAACCGGGGTTAATGCTGCAGTGATAGCAACTGAGCATTGATTCATCAAACAGATTGGAGATAAGATCCTGTCCGGCGCCGAACATCGCATTATGTGCTATTTTGATTCTTGACTCGCGAATCAGGGGCAGATCAATGCAGCATTTTAGATGACTGAGATAAAATCCCTTCATATCAATCAGCTCGATAAGCTTTTTATCGGGGACAATTATCGTTTGCGGGTCTGTCAGGGTAAGGTTGTTCTCAATTTCAGCGATCACTTCCGGGTGTGCGGGGCCGCCGAAAGGTGACTTGATTTTGAAACCATTATAGATTGCCGGATTATGAGATGCGGTAATTACAATACCACCGGCAAGTTGTTTAGCTTTAGCATAAAGAGAAACTGCCGGAGTTGACACAAAACTGTCTGCGAGCAATACTCTGAGGCCCTGTGATGAAAGAATGCTTGCAGTATATTCGGCAAATTCTTTGGACATGAAACGGGTATCATAGCCGATACAGACTCCTTTTGCCCTGTTCGGATGATCAAGAAAGTAGCGGGCAGAAGCCAGAGCTACAAGTTTCAGGTTATCGAAGGTATAATCTTTTGCTATAATTGCGCGCCATCCGTCAGTACCGAATCTAACTTGCATTCTTTATTGATGTTGATATAATTAAGAACAAAATTCTCTTATTCATTTGGAAGAAAAATAAATAAATATATTGCTAAGGTACGGATTCAATGTCGTTCATCCAATTATCACTCTTTTTTAATGCCAAAGATGTTGTTTGTTTTAGCTGGGGAAGTATCCGGGGATATGCATGCAGCCGGAGTTATTGCTGAATTGTTGAATGCAAGGCCAGATATCAGGGTTTTCGGTATAGGCGGTGAAAAACTTCGGAAGCTCGGCGCGAACTTGTTATATGATACTGCACAAATGAGCATTATGGGGCTTGTTGATGTGCTGAAGCATACGGGATTTCTTCGGCGGGTTATTCGTGACCTCAAGGAAGCTGTACATCGGGAAAAGCCTTTTGCAGCTTTACTTGTGGACTATCCTGGCATGAACTTGATCATGGCCCGTTTTTTTCATAAACTCGGCATACCGGTTATTTATTATATCTCCCCCCAGGTTTGGGCATGGAAAGAGGGGCGTGTCAAGGCTATTCGCACTCATGTTGATCGGTTGCTTGTTATTTTTAACTTCGAGGTTGAATTTTTCCGGCGCCACGGTATTAGTGCGGAATTTGTCGGTCATCCTGTTATTGAAGAGCTTGCTGAAGTTTCTCTTCCATCCAGAGAGCTGTTTTTCAAAAAACATACTCTTGCGCCCGAAACCCGGCTTATCGGGCTTCTTCCAGGCAGTCGCAAGCAGGAGATTGCCCACATTTTTCCGGAAATGCTGAAGGCGGCACGGTTGCTGAGCCGTGAGTATCCTGCCGTTTTTCTTTTTGGGCGAGCACCGAATCTCGACGAAGAGGCTTACCGGGTTTTGTCGGAATACGATGATCTCTCCGTTATAGAGTGTTCAGCCTATGAGGTCATGCAGTACAGTGAGCTTGTTCTTGTCACCTCCGGGACCGCTACCTTTGAGTCGCTTTGTTTTGGTGTGCCCATGATTGTTGTTTATAAAACAGGAAAACTTAATTATCTGATTGGCCGCCAATTGGTAAAGCTGAAGAATATATCACTGGCAAATATTGTCGTTAAAGGGCTTATGAGTAGTGAACGGGTGGTACCGGAACTGATACAGCATGAGGCTCACGGAACAGAGATATGCCGTCAAGCCCTAATGATTCTTGATAATGCCACTGTTGCCAGCACGATGCGTCGGGAATTGCTTGCTGCAAGGGCAAAGCTGGCCGAAGTTTCTCCCTCACCCAGAGTTGCCGGTATTTTACAGGAATACCTTTAAACGAAAAACGTGCTCCTATGGAAAAAGCTGTTGATTATCTTGCCCACCATCCGGTGTTGTTTATCTTTGCCGTCATTGTCGCTGTTATGATTCTGTTCTCCTTTCTTAAAAAAATTGTACAGATTTTACTTGTAATAGCTGCTGTTCTTGTGCTTTATGCAGCTTATCTCTTTGTTAGCGGGGGTCAGATTCCTGAAGCATTTCACCACATCGAACATTCGGTCAATAATTCGTTCCATTTTTTGTACGAACTGTTCAGGTCGTTTCTGAAATTTCCGAAAAAGGAGCTGTTGTAAATGCATTTTCATCGAAGGGTTGCTCATACGACGTTTATCGTTAAAATAGTCGTACACTTCAGGATATTGATTTTCAACGGGTTAACGCTCTTTTCACTGTTATGGAACGACGTGAGTTTATAAAGAAACTACTGATGCGCGCTGGTATTGGTGCCGGTGTTGCAGTAGCAGGCACAACCGGGCTTATTGGATATTACCAACCGAGAAAAGAGTTTTATGGTAGTGATGCCAAGGGAGCGGAAGGGAAAGAGAGACTCGACGTATCAAAAAAAGTGGTGGTCATTGGAGGTGGTCTGGCGGGTATCAGCGCCTCTCTTGAACTTGCTCGCAGGGGTTTTGAAGTGACCCTGCTCGAGTCTTCTGCGGCCCTTGGCGGCAAACTTACCGGCTGGGATCTTGATGCTCTTGGTGAACGTTTTCCTGTGGAGCACGGGTTTCACGGCTTTTTTGACCAGTACTACAATCTCAATGAGATGTTTGCCTCTGCTGGTGTAAAGCAGGAGGTTTTTTCAGACTCTCCCGGATATCCTGTGATGTTTAAAAATTCTCCTGAAGAGGTATTCGGTCAGACACCGAAATTATTCCCTCTCAATGTGCTCTCTATTGTAGGGCAGTCACGCAGACTTGACTTGATCTCCCTTCTGAAAAATTCCAAAGGATTGCCCTCAATGGGGGAGATGTTCCGATACGAGTACAAAAAAACGTTCAGCAAGTATGATTCGATTGATTTCATGACCTATTGTCGCAGAGGAGAGGCTTTGCCCGCCTTTGTTGATACGGTGCTGCACCCTTTTTCTGATGCGACGATGAATCGCATGGAGATGTTGTCGGCAGCCGAAGCTCTCCGATATTTTCATTTTTATTTTATGGGCAGCCCGGAAGGACTTTCCTTTAAAATAACGAATCTCGATTGTATGACTGCTCTCATCAAGCCACTCGAGACCAGACTGGAGCAGCTTGGGGTGAAGCTTCGGAAGGGAAGTACGGCAAGAAGCATGAAGGTCAATGAAAAGAAGGTTGTCGGGGTTGTTGTTGACTCGCCGGAAAGCGGCACCCCGCTTTTCTTGCGTCTTGATCCTGATACGGTTCATCAAGAGGGATTTGCCGCTTATCTTACTACTGAAGGTGTGCCGATTATGATAGCTCGAAAAGGTGCCGGTTATGTTGCTTATGATGGGCGTTGCACACACATGGGATGTCCTGTTGCTCCTGATGCCTTGACTGGTGGCTTTTTTTGTCCCTGCCATGCTGGCAAATATAATGCATCAGGGACTCCAGTGAGTGGCCCGCCCAAGGCTTCCCTTGCCAGGCTTGCTGTTGCACTTGAAGGGGGCGTGCTTATGGTGAGCCGTGAAAAGGATTCTAACGGGGGAGAGGCGGAGTTGTTGGCTTGTGATTATTGTGTGGTAGCTTCTGACGTACGGGGTACCAAAAAGTTGATAAAGGCTTCGCAGTTGCCTCATCCTGAGTTTGAGTCGCACGTCGCTTCCCTCGGGGAGGCTGATCCCTATGCGGTCTACCGCCTCTGGATTGATCGGCCGCTTCCTACGGCAGAGTTTCCATTCTATACCGTTTCGGGTTATACCTATACCGATTCTGTCTCTCTCTATTCTCATTTCCAGGAGCCGTATATTTCATGGGCAAAAAAGCATGGAGGCTGTGTTGTTGAAATGCATGCCTACGCCATTGCGCCAAAGGATATCAGGCCAGAAGAGGAGATCAAGGTAACGATGCTTCAGGAGCTGCATCTTTTATTTCCGGAATCAAAAGATGCCATAATCCTGCACGAACTCTTTATGCAACAGTCTAATTTTACCCGCTGGGCTCCGGGAGATCACGCCCGTCGTCCCGGGCTTGTAACGCCCTTCTCCAACCTTTTTTTTGCTGGAGACTGGGTAAAAGTTGATGCTCCAGTTTTTCTTATGGAGGCGGCGGCCTTTACCGGACGCATGGCTGCCAACGCCATTTTCCGGCAGGAATCGTTGAAACCCACCCCTCTTCCTATTGTGCCGATGGAAGGTTTGTTTGCCTGACCAACCTCAGGCACTGCACGACAGTGTTGTGAAGCAGTGGACGGAACGTGCGGATTTTGATGTTGTCTGATGTCGGGTAGACCCTGTTGCTGAGCAGAATGACGGCAATTTTTTTTTCAGGGTCAATCCAGATGCTGGTTCCGGTAAAGCCGAGGTGACCGTAAGAAGAATTTGAAAAAAAGTCTCCTGCTGAGGAGTGTCCCTCAGGAGAACGCAAATCCCAACCCAATGCTCTCGGAGAGTTGCTCCGTGCGAGAAATGTTCTCAGTGTGGCCGGGCGGAAATAGACTTGGCCGTTGAGGCTCCCGTCGTTCATCATCATAGCTGTCATAAGCAGCAGATCTCCGGTTGTTGCATACAATCCGGCATGACCGGCAACTCCTCCAAGGAGCGCGGCATTCTGGTCATGAACCAGTGGACGCTCTCTTCTGAACGGCCAGAGTGTATCTTTCTCTACAGGAGCAATACGCCGGATGAGTGATGGTGGCGGGGTAAACATGCTTGATTGCATCCTGAGGGGTGCCGCAAATCGCTCATGGAAGTTTGATGCCAACGATTTTTCCGAAATGGTTTCAATAATTTTTCCAAGGAGCATGAAGCCGAGATCACTGTAAAGAGTTGTTTTGCCTGGTGCAGAGAGGAGGGTATCGGCGGCAATGGTATTGAAGAGCTCTTCCGGGGTCTCGCAGCTTTTTGAAAAATAAGTGTGGGCTCTCAAGCCAGAGGTGTGTCGCAGAAGCTGCTCGATTGTGACCTTTCCTTTGCCGTTTTTTGCAAAATCCGGCAAATACCTTGCGACTGGTGCCCGAAGTGAGAGCGAATCCCGTTCGACAAGCTGCATGACAATACTGGTGGTGACAACAGCTTTGGTCAGAGAAGCAAGGTCGTACATGGTTGTCGTATCAACGGCAGCGCTTTCTGGGCTATAGGTCATTCTGCCGAAAGCCTTGTGAAACACAACCTTTCCCTTGTAGAGAACGGCAAGACTTGCTCCGGGAAAAACAGTGTCGCTTATCGCGTGCTCAACAACGGCTTCAAGAGGTTTGAAATCATAAGCCTTGAGCTCTGCCGGGAGCGATACGGTCAAACCCGCAAAAATCATGCATGAGAAAATAAGGACGCGAAGCAATTGCATAGAGCTTTCTGCCGTTAAAAGAACGAGAACTTGACATAACGATTCGGGTGCGCCTTCAGGTCGACAAGCACAGAATCCAGCGAAGAGAGTGTCCGTGACAGGTTATTATAGAGCACCGGATTGGAAGAAAGCTGCGCCAGAGTGCCCTTGTCATTGTTGAGTTTGGTCATCAGTGATTCTGTTTTCAAGGCTACCTGGTTAAGATGTTCAAGCGTCTCTTCGGTATTTTTTGCCATTGCCTTGTCATTAAGGAGCTTCGGAAGAAGACCTGATCCATTGGAGGCTTTCTGCGTGAGTTTCGAAAGCTCAGTGGTTGTGGTTTTCAGGCTGCTGACCGTTTCGGCCAACTCGGTTCCCATTTTTTCGTCAGAGATCAACCTGCCAGCCATACCTTTGCCGCTGTTCAGGTGATCGAGAAGCTCATTTATTTTGACAAAAGCGTTGTTGGCATTGCCCGTGAGGCTTGCCATGCCTTCTTCGGTCTCAAGGGGGATATAATCTCCGTTTTGAACCGGAACTCCTCTACCTGTCGTGATATCAACGTACTTGTCGCCCAGCACACCCAGAGATTTGATAGTGGCTTTGGCATCCTTTGTGACGAGTGGTGCGAACTCATTTTTCAGCCGGAGGGAGGCAACGACAAAAAGCGAGTCGTTCCGTCTGAAAAAATCCATTTTTGAAACCGTGCCTATTTTTTTACCGGAGACAGAGACAAAGTTGTTTTCAGCAAGACTCTGCACATCTCTCGACACAATTTTTATGGTCGTCACACCGGAAAAGAGATTGGTGTTTTTACCGATAACCAGTCCCATATAGGCAGCAAAACCGATGCCAAAAACAAAAAAAATACCGGTTTTCAGGTCGCTCCATTTCAAAGCGTTCGGATTTTTCATACGGGTGAAAGTCTTAAGTGAACGTTATAATTCAAGAATTTTGTCGGAAAGAATAGAACGTATAAACGGGTGCTCAGCCTCGTAAAGTTTTTCAGTCACATCGTCAAAAATAATTTCGCCCTGGTAGAGCACGGCAACGGAGTCTGCGACATTGAAAACATCATCGATAATATGGGTGACAATGACTGCCCCGAGGTTGTTATTATGGCGCAGGGAGCTGATGAGAGAAAGTATTTTTTTTGAGCTGACCGGGTCAAGCCCTGCCGTTGGTTCATCAAAAAGGATCATATGCGGTTTAAAGATCAGCGCTCTTCCTATGGCAACTCTTCGGCGCATTCCCCCACTCAAACTTTCTGGAAGCTGATCTTCATAGCCTTCAAGCCCGGCGAACTGGATCTGTTCGGCTACTTTTCGGCTGATCTCTTCCTCCGGGAGTTTCATGTTTTCACGAAGAAAGAAGCCAAGATTCTGGCTGATGGTCAACGAGTCAAAGAGCGCATTTCCCTGAAAAACCATCCCCATCTTTCGCCGTATATTGTAAAGGCTGGTCTCCTTCATGTTGGTAATATCGGTGCCGTCAACAAGAACCTGTCCGCTGTTCGGTTTTATAAGACCGAGCATCAGTTTGAGAATCGTACTTTTTCCGACGCCGCTTGGTCCAAGGATTGCCTTGATCGTGTTGTCCTCGACAGTAAGGGAGACGTTTTTAAGAATCTCCTTGTCGCCATATTTTAAACCGACCTTTCGTAATTCAATCATGGAGATTACATGTTTTCCAGCACTATCTTTGAAACGTAGAAATTGGCAATCAGGACAAGTCCTGATGAAACAACAATGCCTTTAATGGTCGAACGCCCGACACCTGCGGTTCCTCCTCTTGCAGAAAAGCCATTGAAACTGCTGACAAGGGTTATAATGACGGCAAAGACCGGGGCTTTCAGGAACCCTACCACAAAGTCTTTGGCGACAAGTCGGGGATAGACGGCGTTCCAGAATATTCCAGGATCAATCCGGTGGTAGTGTTCAGCCATGTATGATGCACTTTGAAGTCCGGCAAAGTCCGAGAGTGCGGTCAAGGGCAGAAACATGATAAGTGCCGCAACAAGCCTGGGCATGACAAGTTTCGCTATGGGGTCAGTGCCGAAGGCTCTAAGTGCATCAATCTGTTCTGATATCTGCATTGCCCCGAGTTCAGCGCCGTTTCTTGATCCAAACCGTGCGGAGAGCATGAGACCCATCAACAGCGGTCCGAGTTCACGAATCACGGTGAGCGCTGTAGAACGTCCAAGCATTGTTTTTGCTCCGAAGTCTTCAAGCAGGTTTCCCACCTCAATGGCAAGCAATGCGCCTATGGAAATAGCGCTGACCAGCACAATGGGAATCGAGTCCGTACCGCATATCGTGGCCTGATCAAGCACATCACGCCAGTACCGGATTATTTTTGGAAAGGACATAAATGCCCTGACCGAAAAAATAAAAAATTCCTGCATCGTGAGGAAAAAAGCTTTCAGTTGCAGGACAAGCTTTTTGCCCAGAATTTGAATGAACGTTACTGGCATAGAAAGGGAGCAATGAGGTGTAAAGCCTGAAAGCGTTTTGTTTTCATAATGCGTGTAAAAGTCGGCTTTTCATTTTCTTAACCCAATCGTAGGGGATCGTTACCTTGCCGAAAACATCGTCATCTCGCTCTCTCATGCCATGATAATCGGAACCTCCCGAAAAAAGCAAAAAGTACTCATTGGCAATTTCACGGTAATAGTTCTGCCTGTAGGCATCATGAGAGGGATGGACAATTTCAATGCCATCAAGTCCGAAAGTGATCAATTGTTTCAGTGTTTCATCAGGAACATTCTGCGCGGGATGAGCAAGAAAAGAGAGCCCTGAGGCCTTGTTGATGAGCCTGATAACATCAGCAGGATGCGTCTCAATACTTTTCACATAAGCCGGACTGTGTGAGCCGAGATATTTGCTGAATGCTTCGCTGAAGCTTTTCACATAACCGACATCCTGCAGCACTGCCGCAATATGGGGGCGTCCCACACTGCCGTTCTGGGCCTTGACGATGATTTGCTCAATACCGATTTTTACACCCATTTTGGCAAGTTTGCTTACCATGCGCTCAGCCCTTTCGGTGCGCAGGTGACGGCAGTGGTCAAGATATTCTTTCAGCTCGGAATGCTGATAATCAAAAAAATAACCAAGGACATGAATATCATAGCCCTTGTAGGTTGAGCTCATCTCTACACCAGGAATAAGCTCAATACCTTTCTCCAAGGCTAATGGCTTTGCTTTCTCAATACCTAAAACAGAATCATGGTCAGTAATGCTGATGGCCTTTAATCCGACAAGTTTTGCTTTCTCAATAATTTCTGTCGGTGAAAAGATGCCGTCCGAACATTTCGTGTGTATGTGTAAGTCTGCTTTTTCAAAGCCACTATGCCCTACGCTTGACACGCTGTATGGCACGGCTGACTAATTAATATGTTAATTTAGATTACTTGTATATAAGAAAAAATTTCCGCCTGCTTTCGAGAAAACTTGAATTATTTTTCGGGCTAAAAAGTTGCTCTGTGCGTTGTTTGATTACGGCTGCAGAACACCAGTTGTAACGAGGTAAAGAATGGCTGCACCGGCCACAAGTCTATAGGTAATAAAGAGTGTTGTCGTGTGCTTTTTGAGATAGTTGAGAAGAAAAGCAATCGATGCGTAGCCGACAATACCGGCGGTGAGGGTTGCGATCATGATATTGGTAATGCCGTCAGGAGAGGAGGTGATGCCGCCCCATGTTTTATAGAGTTCCAGCATCGCGGCAGCAAAGACCGAAGGGAGTGAGAGCAGGAATGAAAAGCGGGCTGCGGTCTCACGGGAAAGATTCAGGAAAAGCCCACCGGTAATGGTGACACCCGAGCGCGATGAGCCGGGTATAAGGGCAACGCTTTGAGCCAGGCCGATCAGCAGAGCCTCTTTCCAACCGATCTCTTTCATCGATTTCAGCGGCAGATCCTGTTCAAGTCGCCGCTTTATATTTCTTTCAGCAAGAGAGAGGATGAGGGCAAGGCCGATCAGGGCGCCGCTGACCCAGTAGAGTGAACGGAGGCTGGTTTCAATCTCTGACTTAAAAAGAAGACCGAAAACAACAATCGGGAGTGTTCCGGCTGCAATCATCCATCCCATTTTGGCTTCCGTGCTTCCAAGTGGTTTACCCTTCATCATTCCCGCGACAACAGCCCGGACAATACTCACAATATCTTTCCGAAAATAGAGAAGAACGGCAACAAGAGTGCCAATCTGTACAATCGCCGTAAAAGCCGCTCCGGGATCAGCCCATCCTGCCAGAGCCGGAATAATTCTGAGATGGGCGGAGCTGCTGACCGGAAGAAATTCCGTCAGTCCCTGAACAATACCGAGAAGAGCAGCTTCAGGAAGAGTCATAGTGGTGCAGTGGTAACGGTTGACGGAATGCCCTGTCCTGCAAGCATCTCCTTGAGGATGGCAATGGCTTTCTGGACAGCAAGAGAGCGGTGACTGAGGGCGTTTTTTTCTGTCATACTCATTTCAGCGTATGTTTTTCCGGTGGAATCGACAAGAAAGACAGGGTCATATCCAAATCCGCCGTCACCTTTTGGTTCAAGGGTTATGGAACCGGGAACAACTCCATCGGCAGTTTCTTCAAACAGGATTGGGCCCTGCGAAGAAGGCAGAGAGCCTTTCAGGGCAATTACGCTTCTGAAACGGGCGCTTCTGTCGGCAATGCCGTTCATGCTCAGCAGCAGGTGCCTGACATTATCCGTATATGTCGGAGACTCTCCCGCAGGCATGGGAGCATATCGCGCTGAATAGACACCAGGCGCGCCGTTCAGGGACCCAACCTCCAGCCCGGTATCGTCGGACAGCGCTATCATGAAGGGGAACCGTTCAGCAAGCAGGTTAAAAATAGCTCTTGCCTTCAGCAGTGCATTTCCCTCCAGCGTCGTCTCGGTCTCCTCAATGTCGACTTTGACGCCAATTTCATGCAGCGCAAAGACCCTGAAAAAAGGCGAAATATTTTCAAGCAGCGGACGAAGTTCCCTTATCTTGTCGCGGTTGCCGGTTGCAAGGATAATGGCAATCTGGTTCATGTCAGTATCAGTCATTGGAATGGTCACTTGATGATTCGGATCATCTCCCTGACCGCCTCCTCAAGGCCGGTCATGACGGCACGGGCGATAATGGCATGGCCGATGCTCACCTCCTCAATGTCGGCAATCTCCCTGAATGGCGCGATGTTGCTATAGTTCAGCCCATGACCAGCAACAACCTTCAGACCGAGGCTTTTTGCATAAGCAGCGACCTCACGGATTTTTTTCAGTTCAAGACTCTGTTCATCACCTTGTTTCAGGGCGTACAACCCGGTGTGCAGCTCCACAAGATCAGCGCCAGCCTCTGCGGCAAGGTCGACCGCTTTTCTGTTGGGCTCAATAAAGAGGCTTACCTCAATTCCTGCGGGTTTGAATGGTTTCAGAAATTCAACCAGGCTTGCAAAGTGACGAACAATATCAAACCCCCCTTCCGTGGTGAGTTCCTCCCTTTTTTCAGGTACCAGGGTAATAAGCTCCGGCTTTGTGTTCAGGGCTATCTGCTGCAACTCCGTGGTCATGGCCATCTCAAGGTCAAGCTTGGTGGTAACTGCCTGGCGGAGTCTTGCCAGATCATTATCCTTGATGTGTCGGCGGTCTTCGCGCAGGTGGCAGACTATGCCCGCCGCTCCGGCCTGTTCAGCAAGCAGGGCGGCCGCCACCGGGTCAGGCTCCTGTTCACCCCGCGCATTCCGCAGGGTGGCGATATGATCAATATTAACAGCTAATCTCATAAACGTCGAAATAAATCAATGGTGTAAAAATCGGCGCGTTGTGACAGAGAGCAGAGCTACTGCCAATGCTACAGCGAAAGTAATGAAAAAATGGCAGAATGGGCAACAGAAGAGTTTTTGCGGGATTGATTGGAGCGTTCGATGCCGTCATTTGCCATGAACTCTTATTTCTCGTAGATATTACAACGAGGCAGTGCCAGACAGCGTAGCAATACTTGTAATGTTATGGGAAGTACAGGTTATTCGGTAAGGATGTATCTAAATCGCTGGTCTATTCCTGGGAACGCCGAGCTCCAGCTCGGCATTCTCGTTCAAGTTTATCTTTCAACCCCGTAAAAATCATATCCAAATATTTGCAATTATCTCCAGCTCATTGCCAGATCATGCAGAGTTTCTATTTTATTTTTACGAACCAGAGGGGATTTCCTGAATTGTTATTCTTTTATTCGTCATGGAGAGCATCTTATGAAAACACCTTCAACAGCATCGTTTTTGAATATTGCTCTGCTCCTGGGCCTTGTGACCATTGGCTACAATATTATTGAAGGCGCCGTCAGTATCTGGTTCGGATTGAATGATGACACTCTGGCACTGCTTGGATTCGGTGTCGACAGTTTTGTTGAGGTGATTTCCGGTGCTGGAATTGTTCACGCAGTCCTTCGAATGCGCAAAAGTCCGGTTGAATCCCGCGATCAATTTGAACGGCAGGCCTTGCGGATTACCGGCTGGGCTTTTTACCTGCTTGCCGCAGGCATGCTTCTTGGTGCACTGCTCAACGTGCTGCAGGGAAATCGACCGGTGACAACAGTTCCCGGAATTCTTGTGTCTCTGGTTTCGATAGCTACCATGTGGTGGCTGATGAGCGCCAAAATGAAGGTTGGAAAAGCTCTACATTCCGAGGCAATTATTGCTGATGCGAATTGCACGAAAACCTGTCTCTTGCTCTCGGTGGTGCTGCTTGCAGGAAGTGTTCTGTTTGAACTCTTTCACCTTGGTTGGGTTGATGCCGTCGGGTCGCTCGGCATTGCCTGGTTTGCCTGGAGGGAGGGAAAAGAGTCGCTCGAAACCGCCCGCACCGGCAAACTTGGCTGCTGCTGTGGTGGGAGCTGCGAGGCGTCGTAGAGGGGTTATGATGATTATTTTGTAACTTTGCAAATTCGAACAGAGAGGCGTGCCTTTTTGAGTTTATTCCAAGCTGCTACTGAATCGGAATGAAGATTACAGAACTCATCCATCAACCGGAAGGTCGCAGAATCGAGTTTAAAGAGTCATTGCCAACGGTTTCCGACCCTTGCCAAAGCCATTGTGGCATTTGCCAACGATGCGGGCGGAGAGCTGTTTATCGGCATAAAAAATGAGCCAAGAGAGATCACCGGCATTGCAGAAGATGAGGTCATGGCCCTTGAAGAGCAGATAAGCAATCTCATTCACGCCCACTGTTATCCGATCATTATCCCTGAAATCTCTTTCCATGGTATAGAGGGCAGGCGATTCATCAAAGTCCAGATTTATCGCGGCAGCAATCTTCCCTATTACCTCAAATCAAAAGGCAAAGTGGCTGGCACCTACATTCGTGTCGGCTCCTCCAATCGTCCTGCTGATGCTGAAATCATCGCATCACTTGAACGGCAGCGCAGGAATATCTCGTTCGACAGTGAGCTGGTGCATGACAAACCGCTTGCCGACATCTCTCTTGAACCATTTCAGGAATTTTTCAGGGAAAAAACAGGCGAAGCATTGAATGACGCAACCCTGCGAAAACTGGAATTGCTGAAAGATTTTCAGGGCTCACTCTTGCCGACGAACGCCTATGTTCTTTTTTCCGACAGTCAGGTAAAACAAGAGCTTTTCCCTTACGCCAAAATTGAGTGTGCCCGGTTTAAAGGGAGCTCTTCTCACGAGTTTCTTGATCAGAAAACTGTCGATGGAAATATTGCTGTTCAGGCTGAAGCTGCATACAATTTTGTGCTCCGTCACATCAACAGGGGAGCAACAGTAAAAGGTGTTTACACGGAAAGCCGCTGGGAGTATCCTGTGGTAGCCATCAGGGAAGCTCTTCGCAATGCGGTTGTTCATCGCGATTACTCTCTTGCTGGCAAAGATATCAAGGTCGCCATATATGACGACATGCTCGAAATCACGAGTCCCGGCAACTTGCTTCCCTCCATCGACTTTAATGAAATGGATGCCCGCCAGTCCGATATCCGCAACAAGGTTATAGCGCCTGTCTTCAAAAAGCTTGGAATCATTGACCAGTGGGGTAATGGCTTGAAGCTTATCGCTGATGAACTGAACGCGTATCCTGAAATAGAGTTCAAATGGTTTGAAAAAGGGCTTCAGTTTCAGGTTCAGTTTTTGAAAAAGGATTACAGGCCGGATGGAGCCTCTACGGTAATGGAAGAGTGTGGCCGGGAGCAAGTTGGCACCAGGTTGGCACCAAGTCGGCACTAAGTCGGCACCAAGTCGGCACCAGGTTGAAATCGTCTTGAGTTCATGCGAAAAACTTGCGACGATTCAGCAATTGATGACGATTATGGAGTGGAAAGATCGAAGCAAGTTCAGGGAAAAATATGTCACACCGCTTTTGAAGGAGAATATTCTGGCAATGACTATCCCGGAGAAACCGACCAGTTCCCGTCAGCAGTACTGCTTGACCGAAAAAGGCAGGCGATATTAAAGCGACTTCATAAATATCGCATTTCATTATGGTGTGTGCAGATAATCTGGAATCCGACAGATTTGCTCCTGTGTTGCCAGCGAAATTGTTCGGACTTTTTTACACAAAAATGTTTGTAACTTTCAAAAAATGAAAGTATCATACATGAATGCAAACGATCACAGAAAAGTTGATGCACTCTGGTCTCGGGCACCGGGTGGTATCGCAGGCTCAGTTGGCTCGTCTGGTTGATGGTACTCCCCAGCGTCGCTACAACCTCGTCAATCGTGCCATGCAGCATGGCGAGTTGCTGCAATTGCGGCGCGGTCTGTACCTGCTTGCACCAAACCTGCAAAATAGTTCGCCCCACCCTTATGTGCTTGCCCAGGCCCTGCAACCCGGTTCATACATTTCAATGGAGACGGCACTGAGCTTTCACGGCTGGATTCCCGAATCGGTGCCGACCACTCTTTCGGTGTTACCCGGGAGGCGTCAGTTGGTGGTGAATCACCCATTATTGGGGCTTTATCGTTTTTATCCTCTGGCACTGCACTGCGGGCAGTTTTTGCAGGCGGTCGATCGGCACATTTTTTCCGGTCAAGTGGCTTTAGTAGCACAACCCCTGCGGGCGCTGCTTGATATGCTCTGTTTTCGCAAACTTGGAGTGACCGACATGAAAACGCTTACAGCATCCATGCGCATTGATGACGAGTTGTTCGATTCTGTTAATCCAGCCACATGGGAGTTGATGCAACAGGTCTATCTGCACAAACGCATGAGGGAGTGCATTCAGTCACTCCGCCGCGAGGTGGCCAGATGATTGAACTGCTTCGCAGGCGTCTGCAACACTATTCGCTGACCAATGCCGTACAGGAGGAACAGGCGATCAAGGAGATGTTGCAGGAGGTTGCGCTTTATGCCCTATGGCGAGCAGAATTCTTTGAAAAGGCGGCATTTCAGGGCGGCACTGCTCTGCGTATCCTGCATGGGTTACCGCGTTTTTCAGAAGATCTGGATTTTATTCTATTGGCGCCAGATCAGTCATTTCACTGGTCGTTCTATTTCGATTCGCTTACTCAGACGATGGCAGAGTTTGGTGTGCATTGCGAATTGAGCGATCGCAGCAACATGAACAAGGCAGTACGTCAGGCTATGATCAAGAATGATTCCATTGGGCGGCAACTTGACCTGTCATTTTTTGATTCCGACAAACAGCGTAAACTTCTGGTCAAGCTTGAAATTGATACCAGCCCGCCTGCCGGGACGGGTACAAGTTGGCACTATCTTGATTTCCCCCTCGACTTTGAAATCTGTGCGCAAGATTTGCCCAGCAACTATGCGCTTAAACTCCATGCACTGCTTTGCAGACCCTACCTGAAAGGTCGCGACTGGTTTGATTTTACCTGGTATTGCAAGCAAAAGATCAAGCCAAATCTGCCACACCTTGCCAATGCCCTGCAACAGTTTGGGCCGTGGGCAGGAGAGAGCCTTGCGATTGATGCCTCATGGCTGGCAAGTGCCTTGACCTAAAAAATAAAGAGTATTGAATGGCCAAAAGCTGCGCAGGATGTCGCTCCTTTTCTTTCTTCCACAGAGCAGCCAAGCCTTTCATTGTGGAGCGAACGTTTCTTTGTCGACAAAATCAGCAAGCTGGTGCAAGCGATTGCGGGAGATGGGTAAAGAGGTTAAAAGTAGATCAAGGATGCCGAAGTCATTGATAACCGGTTGCTGAATTTGCGGTTTGAGTCGGAGAATCTGAATGTAAGAAATGCGGTACTATTGACGGTTGAGTTATATTCTTTCAATGAGAAATGGCAGCCGAATCTGAAGCGACCATTGCGAAGTTGGAGCCAGAGGAAGGAACATGACTCTTGTCATCAAAACCCCGGGCGCTCTCTACGATGGACAACGGTTTATTGCTGGGCATAATTTTTGCACAATGCGGTTATAGTTAGAAAAGGAAAAAAGCTATGGCAGTGTATTCCTTCCTTGATCTTGCTCAGGAGGTGCTCAAGGAGACCACAAAACCTCTGACGTATCAGGAGATCTGGCAAATCGGAAAAGAGAAGGGCTTTAGTGGAAAAATCAGGACATCCGGCAAGACACCCTGGAACAGCCTTGGAGCGCAACTCTATGTAGAAGTGCGGGATAATGATAAATCTTCTTTTATCAAAGTTGGTCGACGCCCGACGCGTTTTTTTCTGAAAGGACGTGAACGCGAGCTGCTCCCGGATACCGTGATTACAATCGAAAAAGAAGAGATCTGCCAGAAAGTCAAATCGACGACCTACCACGAGCGGGATCTTCATCCTTTGCTGACCTATTTCGTCTATACCAACTCCCTGTTCAATCGTGGACGATCAATTTTTACAAAAACAATATTTCACGAAAAATCTCTGCGTTCTGGTTGCAATGAATGGATTCATCCCGACATTGTAGGGTTTTATCTGCCCCTCGACGATTGGCAACCAGATGTCATCGCATTCAATCGACTCTCCGACAACAATTCGCTTCGCCTTTTTTCCTTTGAGTTAAAGAAGAGTCTCACAAAAGCCAATTACAGGGAATCATATTTTCAGGCGGTTTCAAACTCCTCCTGGGCTCATGAAGGGTATCTTGTCGCTATTGATATTCTCCAGGATGATGAGTTTCTTTCAGAACTCCAGCGCCTTGCCTCATCCTTCGGGATTGGTATTATTCAACTCGACCCGGTCGATATTGACAGCTCCAGGGTTCTTTACCCTGCACGCCAAAAGGAGACACTTGACTGGGAAACTGTCAATAAACTGTGTGAGCAGAACTCAGACTTTGAGGAGTTCCTTAAAGCGGTCAAGATCGACTTTGAGTCCAAGCGGTTTCACAAAAATGAGTATGATAGTGTTGTCAAGGATATCCGAAGCTACATTCGCGAAAAATTAAAGATTGAACAGGAGTAATTGTCCATAAATAAAGAGAGAGTGAAAATTAAACAACTTGATATTGAGGGATTTCGTTCTCTTCGGAACGTATCCTGGACTCCCGGGGCTCTCAATGTGATCATTGGGCCAAACGGTACCGGTAAATCTAATTTATTGCGTGTGTTAGAGTTGATTTCAATTTCGGCTCAAGGAAGGCTGGGCAAATATATTCAGTCTTTAGGCGGAATGGAGCCAATCGTTTGGTATTGCATCATCCATCAAGTTTTCTCTGGAAACAACGGTTGATGGGGGAGATTATGGGCCTGAACACTATGATCTCGAATTGTCAAGACTTGGTATGGGAAGTTCATATAAGGTTGAAAAAGAGAGTTTGACAAACTTATTCAAGTTCAAGCAAAATCTTGAAACACAGCCTTTTAAGTTTTTGGAAAGAACAGGAAAGCAAACGGTTGTTTTTGATGAAATGGAACATACGTTTACCCCTGCGGAAGAATTTATTTCAGACGAAGAGAGCCTTCTTTCTATCGCATCCGGGCCATTTATCAATAATCACTTTGTTCCACCATTCCAAAGATGGTTATCATCTATAGCAGTTTATCATGATCTCCATACCAATAAGGATGCTCCAGTTCGCCAGCCAGCAATTGCGAGGATGGAAAAACGGGTTGACCCGGATGGACAAAACCTTATCAGTGTGCTACATACTCTGTATACGGGTGATCGTGATTTCAAAAAGGATATTAATTCCGCCATGCAGGCAGCCTTTGGTGATGATTTTGAAGAGCTGGTTTTTCCACCGGCATCGGATCAAAGAATACAAATGCGGATTCGCTGGAAATCACTGAAACGGGAGCAATCGGCGGCAGAACTGTCGGATGGGACGCTCCGTTTTCTTTTTTTACTGACCGTACTGGCGAGCCCTTCTCCCGCTCCGGTTATTGCCATTGATGAGCCTGAGACCGGGCTTCACCCCTCAATGCTTCCCATTATTGCTGAATATGCAATAGATGCATCAACCAGGTCACAGGTTATTCTGACGACCCATTCGCCCAACTTTTTGAACGCTTTTGCCGGAACCATACCCACAACCACTGTTGCGAAATGGGAAAATGGGGAGACGCAACTGAGAACCATACAGGGGGACGATCTGAACTACTGGCTTCAGGAGTACCCTCTTGGTTCTCTTTTCAAATCCGGTGAACTGGAGGAGATGGGATGAGATTGATCCTGAAATATTTCCGCAAAGAGTTAAAAACGCATTTCCCAAAAAGATTGACAGGCCTGAAACGGTCAATTTTACTGAACCACCGGCAAAATTACTGGAACGCCTTTATTCGCTCCATACACATCGTTCATACAAAAAGGTTGTTCATGGCAGAGAGCTTTTTGGTAAACTCAATCCTGAAATCGCCAGTCAAAAATGCCCCAGGCTTCGAGAACTGTTGGATAAAATGCTGGAGTTGGCAAGAGAGGCGGAATAATTGTTGGCGTTGCCTCACATGGCCGATGTGGAAATTATAGCCGCGTCAGGAGTAACAGGCAATCAAGGAAATGAATATAAGTTGTAGTAACTTGCTGGCAATAAAACGATATCAGGCTCTACTGAAGCATCATGAAAATTACCGAACTCATCCATCAACCGGAAGGTCGCAGAATCGAGTTTAAAGAGTCACTGCCAACGGTTTCCGACCTTGCCAAAACCATTGTGGCATTCGCCAACGATGCGGGCGGAGAGCTGTTTATCGGGATAAAAAATGAGCCGAGAGAGATCACCGGTATTGCAGAAGATGAGGTGATGGCTCTTGAAGAGCAGATAAGCCACCTCATTCACGACCACTGTCATCCGGTCATTATCCCTGAAATCTCTTTCCACGGTATTGAAGGCAAGCGATTCATCAAAGTTCAGATTTATCGGGGCAGCAATCTGCCCTATTAACTCAAATCAAAAGGCAAAGCTGCTGGCACCTACATTCGTGTCGGCTCCTCCAATCGTCCTGCTGATGCGGAAATCATCGCAGCACTTGAACGGCAGCGCAGGAATATCTCGTTCGACAGTGAGCTGGTGCATGACAAAGCGCTTACCGACATCTCTCTGGAGCCATTTCAGGAATTCTTCATGGAAAAAACAGGCGAAGTATTGACTGAAGCCACACTGCGGAAACTGGAATTACTGAAAGAATTTCAGGGTTCACCATTGCCGACGAACGCTTATGTGCTTTTTTCAGACAGTTCGGTAAAACAAGAGCTGTTTCCTTACGCCAAAATTGAGTGTGCACGCTTTAAAGGAAGATCCTCTCACGAGTTTATTGACCAGAAAACCGCCGACGGAAATATTGCCATTCAGGCTGAAGGCGCTTATGATTTTGTACTTCGCCATATCAACAAAGGGTCAACGGTAACAGGGGTATAAACCGAAAGCCGCTGGGAATATCCAGTGGTTGCCATCAGGGAAGCCATTCGCAATGCGGTGGTTCATCGTGATTACTCCCTTGCTGGCAAGGATATCAAGGTTGCCATTTATGATGACATGCTTGAAATTACCAGCCCCGGCAAGTTGCTGCCTTCCATCGACTTTAATGAAATGGATGCCCGCCAGTCCGATATCCGCAACAAGGTTATCGCCCCTGTTTTTAAAAAGCTTGGTATCATCGATCAATGGGGCAATGGGTTGAAGCTGATTGCTGATGAACTGAAAGAGTACCCGGAAATCGAGTTCAAATGGTTTGAAAGAGGACTTCAGTTTCAGGTTCAGTTTACCAAAAAGGATTACAAGCCTTATGGAACCACTGCGATGATTGGAGAATCAGTATGGGATCAAGCTGGGGCCAAGACGGGACCAAGTCGGGACCAAGTCGGGACCAAGTCGGGACTAATGCTGATTGCTTGTGACAAACCGGTGATGATTCAGGAATTGATGACGGTCATGGTTTTGAAAAACCGGAGCAAGTTCAGGAAAAAATATCTCACTCCGCTTTTGGAGGAAGATATTCTGGCCATGACTATCCCGGATAAACCGACCAGTTCCCGTCAGCAGTATACCTTGACCGAAAAAGGCAGACGATTGCTGGCGGATATTCGCCAGACATCCTGAATCTAAATATTTCACAACCAACGGTGTCGAGAAGGGAAGCTGTGCGATGCTGAAAATTTCTCTATGGAAGAGTGGCATTGGGAAAAACCAGACAACAGAAAAAAGCTCCTCCAATTCCCTGGCAATACATGGCGGTGGATAGTGAAAATTCAGTGTCTGGATTATCTCTTTTTCCAGCTCAGTTGCCTTCAATCCACTCCGGTATATCCGTCAGTACGTAGCGCGGTTTGCCTCCTCCTATCTGCGTCATCATGACCTTGATTTTTGCTGATTGATGCAAATGGGCATTCAGTTCATCAGCGTTCAGGATAGCCGGGCCTATCTTGCCTCGTATCACCTCACTGTTATCGGTAAGCTTGAACTCAAAAGAACGTCCCTTAGGCAGAACTCCCTGAAACTCTCCATTGAGGTACTGCTCATTTTCACGCAGGTTATCTTGCCCAAGCCGTGCCAGACTGTTACGGATCTGGCCAACATCACAGAATCGAAAGCCACGATCACGATATTGCTTTGAGCAAATAGTGTCAATAAAAGGAGGGTCATTGACGGTCAGTTGAACGCGTTCAGGCTCTCGTTCATTGACAGGTTCTTCTGCCAAACGCTTCTCAATTCCACGAATGCGGGATTCGGTGCTTATCCGCATGATCTTTGCAGAATCAGGGAGTTCAGCCAGGCCTTCTCGCAGAAACGTCAGCTCAGAGAGTAGATGAATTCGATCTTGCGGGTTCATGGACAGGGCGAACGAACCGGACTTGTTGGCAAGTGTGGATCAACAGGCGGCAAAACCCCATTCGTATTCCATGCAGGTATGGCAACGGTGTTCATTCAGGCTTTCGGTTGAGTTTTTGAATAATGCGTCTTTTGCGTCAGGTGCATATAATGGTTTTTGTCAGAGTATTTTTACTTGATATTCCGCTGCATATCAGAAAATCTGGGTAGAGTGGGTTTGGAAAAATCTTATGGGCTACAACAGTCAACCTGTTATTACTCCGATATATCACATTTTTTTCACTTCCAACAAAGTAGCTTAATCCGAATATAAATCCAATTTTTCAAATCTGAGAGCGTAAATTGCTTGGCTACAAGCGTTTTTCCGGCAAAAGAATTTCGCGGTGATCACTAAGCCGTAATCATCGTTGCTTGACTGTTGCTTGATGGAGAAGGGGAAAAACTTGTTTATTTTCTGCTAACGATATGAATAAATGATAATTGGGTAGTAGTAATTTGCTTGACCGTTGCTTGATTGGCTGTTGCGTTGTCATGGTTCATCGACTCGCAAAGGTTATTAATGATCTCTTGTGGAATAAATTACCGGATTGGATGAGTGACAAGCAGAAAATGTATAAGATAGGTAACCTGATGGGAGAGCTTTGCAGGAATCAATTGATTGTCAATAAAGGTAGCATGGCTACTCCTCAGTGGGTTCTCGTAAAATAGAACGGCGGAAGACGAATTACCAAAGGAAATACGTAACAGTTTCTTTATAACTTGTATTAAATTAATCGCTTACGTTCTCGTAAAATATTGAGTTTCATAAGCGTTTTACGAGACAATAAAATAACCGGTATTTCCAAATATGTGAAGTCAACAGTCTCTGTGGCAGCTCTTCTATATTGAAAATTTGTCTGCCGCCGATTGGAAAGAAAATATTTTTAATCTTATCGAGTATTTTCACTGACTCAACATGTCAATGTGGATCCTTTAACAGCAAAAGCCCTGAGTACTCCTGATAAACCAGACCGAGTGGACTATGAATGGTAAGTGGTTAAGAGAGCCAAGCAATGGGACGGCCATAGTGTTTGTACACGGCATTTTGGCAAAGGAGGCAACTTGCTGGAGGCACAAAAACGGAAGCTATTGGCCTCAGTTACTGAAGGACGAAACAGAACTTCACTCATCGGGGATCCTTGTTTTTTCATATCCAACGGACATGTTTAGTGGCAGTTTTTGTCTTGGTGATATTGTTAATACCCTTCAGGATCAACTGCGTCATAATAAGGCGGCGGAATGTAAGAAGCTTATTTTTGTCTGCCACAGCATGGGAGGCATTGTTGTCAGGAAGTTACTTGTCGATCAACAGATTGAACTGTTTCGGAACAGGCAGGAAATCGGTCTTTTTCTTGTAGCGTCGCCTTCTCTTGGTTCATCCTATGCAGACTGGTTAAGTCCCTTGGCAAAGACCTTGGGGCATGAACAGGCCAATACCTTGCGCTTTGTTCGGAATAATCCGTGGTTACAGGATTTGGATGAACACTTCATAAATCTCAAAGAGGCAGGCAACCTCAAGATATATGGAAAAGAGATTTATGAAGACCGCCCTTTTTTCAAGAGCCCTGTTTTTACCAAACTATTCGGACGGCAAGTTGTTGAACCCTTCTCTGCTGCACGATATTTTGCGGATTCACGTAAAATTTACAATTCCGATCATTTTACCATTGCTGAACCGAAAGACAGAGATGATGAACAGCATCGTTTACTTTGTCAGTTCATCAAAGACACATTGGATGCCTCTCCAAAGCTACCCTCAGAGGTTTCTTCAGGAACCGGAAAGGGTGACGTTGTGCCAACGTTTGCAGGACAAATTCCTTCCAACGGTCAAGAAAATGTTTCTGTTGTCGAGAAATCTCGAATTGCTGGCACGTTACCGCCGATATGTAATGTGCCGCGCCGTAACCCGAATTTTACTGGAAGAGAAGATATTCTTGAGCAGCTCCGTCACTCCTTGGTCAAGGAAGTTCATATTGCCCTGACACAACAAGCTCTGCACGGACTGGGAGGAATTGGCAAAACCCAATTGGCGATTGAGTATGCTTATCGGCACAGTGCCGAATACGAGGTTATCTGGTGGATACGTTCTGCAGAGCCCTCAACACTTTTCTCCGATTACGCGGAGCTTGCTGCGGAATTGAATTTGCATGAAAAAGAGGCTCCAGAGCAGGAGAAGATCATTCAGGCAGTTCGTAAGTGGCTGGATCACCACAGTAACTGGCTTCTGGTGTTTGATAATGCCGTAGATGTGGTCACTATCAGCAACTTTCTGCCGAAATCCAGTGGTGGTCATGTGCTCATTACCTCAAGAAACGAGCAGTGGAGTAACATTATTATCCCTTTGGAAATAAAGGTTTGGAACAGGGAAGAGTCTGTCGCCTTTCTGAACAAACGAACCGGGCAGCACGACGATAAAGCCGCAAACGGCATTGCCGCTGCACTTGGAGATTTGCCGCTTGCACTTGAACAGGCCGCAGCCTATTGCAGGACGATGCACATCAGCTATGTCACATATCTTGAGCTTTTCAAAACCCGACGAAAAGAGCTTTGGAAAGCTGAACAACAGCCTTATGACTATCCATCAACAGTAGCGACAACATGGGAACTTGCGTTTACAGCAATCAAGGATGTTCTTTTTGCAAAGGATATCCTCAATCTCTGTACTCTTTTTGCACCTGACGCAATTCCCCGAACGCTCATTACAACGGCATTGGGTTATCATGCAAGCAACGACAGTGATGCCGCACCCATCGACAGTATGAAAATCAATGCTGCCATTGCTGCGTTGTCCAATTACGCTCTTGTATCTGCCGAAACTGAAACGATCTCTATTCATCGTCTGGTGCAGGCCGTTGCACAAGACCGCATGGATGGTGAAGAAATTGCCGGATTCAGGATTTCGGCAATCAACGCATTGACTCAACTTTTTCCCCCGGATGGTTATTCAAATAAAAATCCAGCTTGTTGGTCAGAATGCGCAGCACTCATGCCTCATGCCGAAACCGTTGTTGATGCCGTTGCAAACGACGATAAAGCGGGAGAGAATGTATCGGATCTACTGAGCAATATGGGACTGTATCTCATGGGTCGAGCCTCGTATATTGAGTCCGAATCGTTGTTTCGTCGAGTATTGGCCATCAGGGAACACCATTATGGGAAAGTATTTCCCTCTGTTTCAACGAGTTTGAACAATTTAGCGCTTTGTATGGCTCAACAAGGGAAGTATGCTGAAGCTGAGCCTCTTTATCGTCGTGCAGTGGTGATCAACGAAACTTTGTTTGGCAAGGATCACCCGGAAGTTGCGACGTTTATAGGTAATTTGGCGGTTTTGCTTCATGACCAAAACCAGTATCCAGAAGCCGAGTCGCTCTATCGTCGTGCGCTGGTTATCACACAAGAGTTTTTTGGCAATGAGCATCTGGAAGTTGCAACTCCCATGACTAATCTTGCCTTTTTATTGAATGAACAAGGGAAATTTTCTGATGCAGAGATATTAAGTCGCCAAGCACTTGCGATTTTTGAAAAAGCATTAGGCAATGAGCATGTCCATGTAGCCAACTGTTTGACCAGTTTGGCGAACACGCTTCGAGATCAGGGAAAGTATTCAGAAGCCGAGCAGATCTATTGCCGTTCGATGTTGATCAGGGAGAAGTTGTTGGGCAATGAACACCATGATGTGGCGGAGAGCCTACACAATTACGCACTCTTGCTGGAGCGACAAGATAGGTATGCCGAAGCCGAGCAGTTATCTCGGCGAGAGCTGATGATATGCGAAAAATTATTAGGTTCTGAGCATCCTCATGTGGCTTCATGTTTGAACAATCTTGCGCTGATGTTGTTTTTTCAGGGCAAGTACACGGAAGCTGAGCCGCTTTACCGCCGTTTGCTTGCGATATTGGAAAAAGCATTTGGCAAGGATCATCACCAAGTAGCCACAAGCTTGAGTAATTTTGGGTTACTGTTGAAAACGCAGGGCAAGTATGACGATGCAGCACCGATTCATCACCAAGCTCTCTCCATCTACGAAAAGACATTGGGGCCTGACCATCATTTCGTGGCCACAAGTCTTAACAACATTGCTGAATTATATCGAGCGCAGGGCAAATACGATGAGGCTGAGCCACTGTATCACCGGGCATTGATGATAAGAGAAAAGCAGTTAGGCAACGAGCATCCTCATGTTGCCAAGAGCCTGAACAATTTTGCTGAGTTGTTGTGTGCTCAAGGCCGTTTTGAAGAAGCAGAGCCGCTCTATCGTCGTGCGCTGGTGATTGATGAAACTGCACTTCGAAAGGATCATCCAGACACTATTCTTCATAGAAACAATCTCACTAAACTTCTTGATGAGATGAAAAAGGTTAACAAAGTTTAACTCATAAGTCACTAATTCGTTGATAGTTAAAGGATGACGATCGCTGGCGGATATTCGCAAGACATCCTGAACAGAATATTTCATTACAAAACCTCACGGGAACCAAATAAATGCCGTCACTTGACTGGATTGGGAAGAAAGCTGTTGTAAACCACCACAAGCAGGTGCCGTTTCATTTGTTGCGTCAGAATATGGAGTTGTCGGCTGGTGATCCTGAGTCAAGGAATCTTCTTGTGCAGGGGGATAACCTTGTCGCCTTGAAGGCACTGCTCCCATACTATGCCGGGCAGGTGAAGTGCATCTATATCGACCCGCCGTATAACACCGGTAATGAAAGCTGGGTTTACAATGATAATGTCAACAGCCCGGAGATGAGGGAATGGCTGGGGAAAGCAGTCGGGAAAGAAGCAGAAGATCTGTCGCGGCATGACAAGTGGTTGTGCATGATGTATCCCCGGCTTGTGCTGTTGAAAGAGTTTTTGCGGGAAGACGGGATTATTTTTGTCAGCATTGACAATAACGAATTCCGTTTTCTCTCTTTGGTTATGGATGAAATTTTTGGCGGGACGAATCACCTTGAAACATTGATATGGAAAAAGAGTTATGGCGGTGGTTCTAAATCCAAGCACATTGTAAACCAGCATGAATACATTCTCTGTTTTGCAAAGAATAAAAGTTTGATTCCGATAATGGAGCTGCCGCCGGATGAGAAGGCACTGAAATACTACAAATATCGGGATGTTAAATTTAATGAACGAGGGCCATATCGTTTGCAACCATTAGCAACGAATAGCATGGATGAACGCCCTAACCTCCGTTATGCTATAGAATACCAAGGCGAAGAAATTATGCCTGAAAGACAGTGGCAATGGTCAAAAGAAAGGGTATTATCTGCGCTTGAAAATGATGGGCTTGTTTTTACCAAAAAAGCTGGGAAATGGACGGTTTCATACAAACAGTATCTGAAGGACTCTGAAGGTGGCGAGCGAGGGAGTAAGGCTTATTCTATTATTGATGGCATATACACACAGCAAGGAACCAATGAAATCAAAGCTATGTTTGGCGACGGGAAAGCGTTCTCATTCCCCAAACCCTCAAAGCTTATTCAGATACTCGTACAGCTTTCTACGGATAAAAACGATTTGATACTTGATGCCTTTGCTGGAAGCGGGACAACAGGTCAAGCGGTACTGGCAGCAAATCACTTTGATGGCGGAAACAGGAGATTTGTTCTCATCGAAATGGATCAGAATATTTGCTCTAATGTCATGGCCAAGCGACTTGAGCATGTTATCAATGGTTACGCTGATACTTTAGCCCTTGGCGGTGGTTTCCGCTTCTGCGAACTCGGCGCACCCCTCTTCGACGCAGATGGCTCCATCAACAAGGCAGTCACCTTCAAAGAGCTTGCGCACCACATCTTTTTCATTGCGACCGGGGAGCCGCTGCCACCGGCCACCGATTTTTCAACTCCATTTCTTGGCACATCGAACAATATCGCAGTCTACCTTCTCTACAACGGAATTCTCGGCGATAACGAGAAGGAGGGCGGCAATGTGCTTACCCGTGCTGTGTTAAGCCGGTTGCCGCAAACTGAGGGCACAAAAATTGTGTACGGCAATGGCTGCCTGCTTGGCTCATCGCATCTCAATCGGGAGAATATCATTTTCCGACAAATCCCCTACGAAGTGAGGTGCTCATGATAACCCTCAAGGATTACCAGCGGCGCTCGTTATCGGCCCTCACCGATTATTTTGTCGCCTTTCAGCAGGATGAGAGTGCCGGGATGGCTTATGCCACCGTCACCCGGCACTCCTTTGGCACGGCGCTCTCTTATCGGGAGGTGAAGGAGCTTCCGGGGCTGCCCTATATCTGCCTCAGAATGCCCACCGGCGGAGGCAAAACCATTGTTGCCAGCCATGCCATCGGTATTGCCGCCAAAGAGTTGATGCACACTGAAACTCCGGTTGTCCTCTGGCTGGTCCCCTCCAATACCATCAAGGAGCAGACCTGTAACGCCCTGAAAGATCGTAACCACCCCTACCGGCAGGCGGTTGAGGAGTCGATGCCATCGGTTGCGGTGCTGACCATGCCGGAGGCACTCTACGTCACCCGCCCGACGCTTGCCAACAATGCCACCATTATTGTCTCCACCATTCAGGCCTTCAGGGTCGATGAAACGGAGGGGCGAAAGGTCTATGAGCAATCCGGCGTTCTGATGGAGCACTTCACTGATCTTGACACCGCTCTCGCCCAAACCCTTGAAGCCTACGACAACGGTGTGCCGATTCAGTCGCTGGCCAATCTGTTGAAAATGCACCGTCCGATTGTGATTGTTGACGAAGCGCACAACTCCCGGACGCAGCTCTCCTTTGAAACGCTCGCCCGCTTCAACCCCTCCTGCATCATCGAGTTCACGGCAACACCGGCCACCGAGCACAATCCAAGCAACATCCTCTACTCCGTCTCGGCGGCAGAGCTGAAGGCGGCCCAGATGATAAAAATGCCCATCCGCCTCGAAACAAGGCCAAACTGGAAGGAGCTGCTGACGGATGCCATCGCGTGCCGCAAACATCTTGAACAGCTTGCCCTTGAAGAGCAGCAGGCGACAGGCGAGTACATCAGGCCGATCATGCTCATTCAGGCACAGGCCAAAAGCCAGACTCACGAGACACTCACCGTTGAGGTGGTTGAGCAGTGCCTGATTGATGATTTCAATATTCCGGCGGAGCAGATTCGCCGGGCCACAGGAACCGACAAGGGGCTGGAGAATCTTGACCTTGCGGTATCGAGTTGCAAGGTGCGCTTTATCATTACCGTGCAGGCATTGCGCGAGGGGTGGGACTGCCCCTTTGCCTACGTTCTCTGCTCTGTTGCCGAAATGCGCTCCTCCACGGCGGTTGAACAGATTCTCGGTCGGATCATGCGGCTGCACCAGGCAAAGCGAAAGCAGCGGGTAGAGCTGAACATGGCCTATGCTTTTTCAGCATCGAAAAACTTTGTTGAGGCGGCCAACGCCCTTGAAGATGCGCTGATTCAAAACGGCTTTAACCGGCAGGAGGCCAAAGAGTTGATAACCCGTATGCCAGCCGGTGAACAGGGCATGCTTGACCTCTTCTTCAAAGTGTCGGAACCTCTCGCAGAAGCGCCACTCCTTGCAGGGCTGCCCGAAACCGTGGCCAATAAATTCACCTATGACGAGTCAAGCAAAACCTGCACCTTTGTCGGCATCATGGAAGAGCCGGAGAAGTACGCAATTCTTGATTGCTGCACAACGCCGGAAGCGAGGGCAACTATCGAGCGGCTCTATCGCAAAAGCTGTGGTATACCGCCGGAACAGCCAAAAACAGCGGCTGAACGCGGGGTTGACTTCTCGGTTCCTCTCCTCTCCGTGCAGCAGGGCGACCTCTTTGAACCCTTCGAGGAGAGCCATTTCCTTGAAATTCCGTGGAGACTTTCCAAATACCCTCCGACCTTCACCGAGTCAGACTATGCAGCAAAGCAGTTCGATGGCAAAGTGATTGACATCGACGTTGACGATCGCGGCAAGGTCTCAAAGTCATTCCTCAAGGATTTGCGCCACCAGATCTCTTTTCTGGAGCCAGACGACGACGAAAGTGTTGCCGCTTTGGTTCACTGGATTGACAAAAACATTCCGAACCGCGCAGATATCTTCCCGTCAGAGAGCGGCCCCTGGCTGATCGGCGTTATTCACTATCTCCTGAACGAGCGAAATATCTCCCTTCAGGAGCTTTTCCACGACAAGTACACCCTGCGCCAAAGGATTGTTGCAAAAATAGATGCCCTGCGCAGAACCGAGCGGCAGAAAGCATACCAGACGTTTCTCCTGCCGGAATGTGCAACCCCGATTGTGGTGACGCCAGCCCGATGCTTCAGGTTCAAACCGGACGAATACCCCTGCAACGCAAAATATCAGGGCAGCTTCAAGTTCAGAAAGCACTACTACAAGGAGATTGCCTCCCTGAATGGCGAAGAGGAGGAGTGCGCCATCTACCTCGATCAACTCCCCGAAGTTGAATTCTGGGTGCGCAACATCGAACGGCGCGAGTTACACTCCTTCTGGCTCCAAACCTCCACCGACAAATTCTACCCCGACTTTGTCTGCAAACTCAAGGACGAGCGCTTTCTGGTTGTCGAGTACAAAGCGGAGACATCATGGAGCAATGAAGATTCACGGGAAAAGCTCGCCTTGGGGGAGTTGTGGGAGAAACGGAGCAACGGCACCTGTTTGTTTGTGATGCCGAAGGGGAGGGACTTGACGGGGATTGGGGGGAAGATGAATGCGTAAACTAATTCGGATGCATACTCATGTCTCCCCAAAGTTAAAAAAATTGGGAGAAAAAAATCCAGAGGTGCTGCTTGATGTAGCCAATCACTCCTCAGAGCGTCTGGCCGTGCAGCATACTGCCTTTATTGCGGCATGTGCCTGTGTGCTGGTTATTGTGTTTGGAACAACCGACCTCGACCTGCTGATCGGCAAGGGCATCAGGTTGCCGTTTGTGGATGTGGAGATGCCCATTGTCGGCTTTTTTGCTTTTGCACCCTTTGTTCTGGTACTTGTTCATTTTAATTTGCTGTTGCAGCTTCAGCTTCTGTCGCGCAAACTCTTTGCATTCGATGCAGCAGCGCCGGGGGTTGAGGGCATTGGTGGGCTGCATGACCGGTTGCATATTTTTCCCTTTACCTACTATTTGGTTGGCCAGCCAAGCCCTCTGGTGAAATTCTTCCTGGCAGTGATGACTTCAATCACAGTGGTGCTGCTTCCGCTTTTTGTCTTGTTTTCAATGCAGCTTCAGTTTCTTGCCTATCAGGACGAGAGTGTTACCTGGTTGCAACGCATGGCGATATGGCTGGATATTGCCCTGATTAACATTTTCTGGCCCACTATTCTGCATCCCGATGATGACTGGAAGGGCTATTGGCGTGCTCTGATTGCGGTACATGTTCCTCGTCGAAGAGTCTGGCGTTCGTTTCTGCTTTTATTTGCCGGAATCACAATCTGTTTGTTTGCTGTTAATGAAAAACTTGCCTTTGCAGGCCAGATTATGATTCCTCTTTCGTTGTGGTCAGTACTGTTACGTCTCAGCAGGAACCACGAGTATGGTTTTCCTCTTCTTGGAGGAGCTATTCTTAGTGTGGTGATATTATTGTTTACAGGTGGGAGGGCTTTTGCATCCATTTATTTATTTATTTTTGCTCTTCCTGTTCTATGGCACAAGCAAGCTCCACGTGGAAGCTTTGCTCTATTATTGACACTCTTTGGCTCCTTACTGCCACTTGCTCTTATGGTTGACGGGGAGCACCTGGAACAGGGCTTGATTAGTATTCAAGCTTCTCAAATGAACTCCACGGTTTTATCAACATGGCATTTGCTGGATGATAAACGTCAGCTTGATCTGAATGAGCAGCTCCTGTTTGTTAAACCTCCAAAGCCTGAGACGCTTGCTCTGATTCGTTCAGGAAAATGGAAGGAAGGGTTAACACAGCTCGAACCGATCAACCTCCAGCATCGGAATTTGCGACATGCCGATATGAGTAATGCCGTTCTTATTGGTGCTGATTTTAGGGATGCAGATCTTCGGGGCGCGAGCTTGAATGATGCTTATCTTCAGGGTGCGAACTTGGAGGCGGTAAAGCTTCAGGGCGCGTACTTGGTGGAAGTAAAGCTTCAGGGCGCGAACTTGAGAGATGTAAATCTTCAAGATGCGATCTTGGAAGAGGTAAATTTTCAAGGCTTGAACTTGATGGGATCAAAACTTCAGAGCCTGAACTTGGGAAAGGCAAATCTTCAGGGAGCGGACTTGAGTGGGGCAAATCTTCAGGGAACGGATTTGAGTGGAGCAAATCTTCAGGGTGCGAACTTGGGAGAGGCAAAACTTCAGGGCACGTATTTGGGAAAGGCAAATCTTCAGGGTGCAAACTTAAAAAAGGCAAATCTTCAGGGAGCGGATTTGAGTGGGGCAAATCTTCAGGGAGTGGATTTGAGTGGGGCAAATCTTCAGGGAGTGGATTTGAGTGGGGCAAATCTTTATACCGCTGATTTTACAGATGCAGCAACAACACTTATTGATGCAAGAGAGGTTGTCGGGAAGCCTTTGGGTAAAAACGATGTTGAAGAGTTAGTTATTATTTTGAAAACAGTCATAGCGGATCCGGTTCGACTTCAGGAAGTTATGAATAGATTGAAGAGTGCCAGTCAACCGGATGCGCCACAACCTTATCTCGAGTCAATTCTTGCGGAGGCTAACACTCAGATCAGTTTTGCAAAACGGTATGATCCTCAAAAACTGAAAGAGGACGATGACTTTACCCGGCAGCTCAATGACTTTCTCGTTGCTCTCGCTAGTGAATCTCCCGAGATTGCACGGGGTATTATCCGTCAGATTCCTGATAACAATGCAGTAGAAGAATCATCACGTCGAGGGCTGACGGCTGAGCTTGAAAAGCATTTTGACGATAAATATCGCGAAGGGTTGCAAGGTTTAACTCCTGTAGAAAAAGATGATTTGAAACGTTTCAAGTGAATTGTGTATAAAGGGCAAGCCCTGCTTGCACCATTGCGGGTCAGGGTGTTTCGCTTGATCAGGATGTCAGGTTCATGAGCTTGACCGGTGAGCTATGTTGTATTTTTGTATTGCCCGTTTGCGGAGTATGTCGCTGGGGAGTGCAAAATTCTGTTGTTCGACCTTTATGCCTGTTATCATCCTGATTACGTTTTTTGTCTGGCCTTGACCTATCCTGTTATTTTATCGGTAAATTCAGGACATTCATGTTGCTACCCTGATATCGCTCTGAATTTGTTCTGCCTCTCTCGTCGTCAACTTCATCGCTTGGGCAAATTCGGACCAACGCTCGACGGCGATAGTCATACCCCTGATAATTTTCTTGTGATTTGACCTCAGAAAATCCTCATGCGTTCCGATTTCTTAGGTGATTTCACCTGAAAACTTGAAAATTTGCTATATTTTGTTAAATTACGCTGGTGAATTTACCTAAGAAAATAAAATTTCGCACAACGTAATGAATGATAACGAGCTTAACATCTTTCTTCAATCTTTGCTACAGCCCTTAAGTAGCTCGGTTGAACCAAGTGCGGATACTTCAATAAAACAGCTTTTTGAATGTCGTTTACTCGAAGTTGGGCTGTCGCAATATCAAATAGAGAAGTTGTTGAATATCGAGCGTAAATCTCTTGAAGGTATTTTAGACCGCACAGCAAAAAGAGTTGATATCGTAAATGCACTAAAGCTGAGTAGTTTTCTGAATCTGAATCCCGAGAAATTTATTAATATTTATTTAACAGAAATGTCTCCAGAATCAATCGGTGAACTGGAGAGAGCAAGAAAGCTCAATTTTATTGCCAGTAATTTTGATTTAAAAAACCTTTACAAAGCAAAATTTATAGATTCAAAGACTGATTTCGATAAAATTGAATGCCGGATCAAATCATTTTTTGGAATAGAAAATATATTTCAATACAATGATCAAAAATTATACCCATTATTTAGTCGGACAAAAAGATCATCCAATAATAAAATGCGAGATTTCTGGGTGAGATCAGCATATAGTCACTTCCAGAAAATCAATAATAAAAACGAATTCGACAGGGCAGCTTTAGTGAGTTTACTTCCCAAGATTAGGCAATATACAATGGATACGGAAAAAGGACTATTTGTTGTTGCTCAAGCACTGTATAATATAGGAATAACCATAATATATCAGCCATATCTTCCTACTGTTCAAGTAAGAGGAGCTACTTTTTTTGTAAATAATAAGCCGTGTATTGTCTTGACTGATCTTCAAAAAAACTACCCAACGATTTGGTTTGCACTGATACACGAAATTCATCATATTTTATACGATTTGGAGATAATACAAACAAACGCGTATCATCTTTCAGGGGAATTAGATCTCTTTTTAATCGGGGAAGATGAAGCAAATGATTTTTCCAGAGAATACCTTTTTTCCGAAGAAAAAAGCAAATACATAGCACCGTTTATAAATAATGAATTAATTGTCAGAGAGTTTGCAAAAAAATCTCAAGTTCACCCAAGTCTTATTTATAGTTTTTATAATTACGATCGAAACAATCAGGGGTATCATAATGCCTGGAGTAAATACAAACAATATTTTCCGGATATCAAAAAAACACTAGAAAGGTTTAACACAAACCCTTGGGAAAAAGAAACTATCCAAGAGAGTGTTGATATGATTAAAAAAGCAGTCTTTAATATTATTTAAATAAATTATTATGAAAAATATGTCAACGTCAAAAATATCCAAAAAGAAAAAAAGTAATGATGAGGAGAAATTACTTATTCTTGCTAAAACAGATCAAGCAAAAGGTGAGCAGTTGTTGGTTATGCCTGAAGGTTTAGTCACGGAGTATGAATTAAAGAATTTTGCGTTAGGATTGGATGATGATCCAGAAAAAAAATATGAGATATACTACAAAGGGATTACAAAACTTCTTCGAAGATACCTTGAGAAAGGAAAAGAGAATAAAATAGCCAGAGACTTTATCTATGAAGAAAAAAATACGTTTTTAACAAGAGGGAAAAGAAAAAAGCGGGATGGAACTCGTGGCGGAGATAGTCGTATGGGATATATTTCTGATCAAGAAGAATTACTCAATATTGTTATAGCATGGATAGTATCGAATGGTACAATGGTGGAGTTATTTACTACATTGCGTGATTTAAATATCGCAAAAAATTATGGAAAACCTTCTGTTTAATATTTACTTGCCTTGTATTGATGCTGATGATGTGATTGAAGTTTCCCTAACAGCAACCTCCATTCGGGTTACGTATACCTCTTCATGCAAGCGTGTCTGGATCTCTTCACTGGATGCAGTCTCGAAGAATAACTCCAAGGCTTCACGAAGATTTTTGCGGGCTTCTTCAATGCTCTCCCCTTGGCTTGCGATATCAAATTCGGGGCAAAGTGACACATACCCCCCATTTTCATGCGTGATAATGACTGTCAGTTGCTTTTGCATGGATTGTATCCGCTTGATCTGAAAATTTTTGAGCTTTCTGAGACAGAAGGAGGAACTTTACTCGCCTCACGAAGTTGTATAAAAAAGGTAATAAAAATAATGTGCAGCAAAGCCGGTGATTGAGGATTTGCAGCTACTTGATCCAGAGGGTTATTTCTTCGTGACACAGCCGGGAAACAGCTCTCGTATTTGGGCAATATTCTCATCCGTCAGGCGTGGCGAGTGCATTGTCAGTTTATTCATTTCTTTTCCCTTCAAGCTTTATAAGCATCTCAAGTCCGCCGGTTTCAAATCGTGAAAAGCGAACCACTTTTTTCCCCAAGTTTTTGAGAGATGCTCCAATATGGTAAATTTCTGTTCTATCAATAATTAAAAACCGGTCATGAGCATTTTTGAAAGATTCCATGACAACAGGTGGGTATTGCTGGTTATGTTTTTCGCTATCCAATGCAAGTTGTTTTGAAATGGCTTTTGTGTAAATCGTACAGGAGACACCGGAAGATCGTTTGCTTAAAATACCTGTTCAAATTTTTTTTCTGTTTCGGATTCAAAAACAAGCTGATGCCGTTTAACCGAATCCAGTCGGGCAAACACTTGCACGTTGTTTTTGATGAAACGCCGCATTTCTACGAAGGCATTGATGATTTTGATGCTTACCTTAACCGCCGTGTCACTGCGGAGCACGGCTGAAAGCATGGAGACTCCCTGTTCGGTAAAGGCAACGGGAAGATATCTTCCTGCCACCGTGCATGCTTGAGGTCACAGTTTGTGACCTCAAGTGTAATGGCTCCCAATTTGCGGGCAGGATCAATCACAACTGATGAAAACCGTTGAACTTTATGCAGGTTCAAGAGCCCGCAGCTTTTTCGAAAAACAGTTCAACGCTGAAAAGATGAGCCATATCGCCTGAAATATATCTCCATGAATTACAGATAGCCGCTATCGAAAGCGGTCTCGATGACGTGATTTATTAACGCCGGAGATCCGCTTCGGAGAAACGAGTCTCCTGAACTGACCGGCAGGATACTGAGTCGGTTCAACCAGGGTTCATGCCCTGTATTCCTGAACCCGGGGTTACACCATTCCTACTGGTACGTTATCGATGGTTGATGTGATCGGGAGATACATGGGGGCAAGCGAGATGATGCATCCCTGCCCGATCGGTTGTTTCAGGGTTTGAAGTACCTCGAAATGGCGAATAGCATCTTTTCCTGGACTTGCCGATTTTTTTATTTCTACCGGATAGAGTGTGCCGTTTTGATGAATAAGCAGATCGACCTCTTTGGCATCTTTGTCGCGATAGTAGTAAATGGGGGCACGCTTGCCGTTGTGCCACCAGCTTTTGATGATCTCCGATACTACCCAGCTTTCAAGAATGGCTCCTGACATTGCTCCCGCTTCCAGTGTTTCGGGTGAAGTCCACTCGGTCAGCCAGGCTGCAAGTCCCGTATCGAGGAAGTACAGTTTCGGGGTTTTCACCACTCTTTTATTGATATTGGTGTGCCATGGTTCGAGCAGGTAGAGGATTCCTGAATTTTCAAGAATCGAGAGCCATCGTTTTCCGGTCGCATGGTTGATGTCGCTGTTGCGGCAAAGGTCCAGGATATTGAGCATCTGGCCAGTTCGTGATGCACAGGAGCGGAGAAATCTCAGGAATGCACTTTCGTCGCCGACATTGGCCAGATCCCGCACATCACGTTGCAGATAGGTCTGGACGTATGAACTGTAGAACAGGTCATGATCGGCAGGATTCTCCTGATGAAGAGCGGGAAACGATCCGAGCCAGATTTTCCGGTAGAGTTCAGGCAGAATCCATTGCCGGCTTTCTGCACGTTGTTTCATGACTTCCGGAATCGGCAGAAACGGCTCTGCAGAAGGAGTGTCAAAAAGCTCTCTCTGCGAGAATCCAAGCAGGTTGACCACCCCGACACGACCAGCGAGGGATTCAGTGACCCCCTTCATCAAATGGAATTGCTGTGAACCGGTAAGCCAGAATTTTCCGGCTTGCGGTTCGTTGTCGACCGCCATTTTGATGTAGGGCAGGAGCTGGGGTGCGTACTGGATTTCGTCGATGAGAACCGGTGCGGTAAAGCGTTGCAGGAACAGGGCGGGTTCTTCCCTGGCGAGTGCACGGAGCATTGGGTTGTCAAGAGTGGCATACGACCGCTCTTCTCCTGCCAGGTGTCGAAGGAATGTTGTTTTTCCGGTTTGGCGAGGTCCGGTCAGCAGCATGACGGGGAATTGTTGACTCGCTTGCAGGAAAAAGATCTCAAGTGTTCTGGTCTTGTACGGCATGACTCGGCTAATTTTATTATAAAGTATAAAAATAGCCGAAAAAATGAAAGGGTGCAACAGGTGAAAAAGATGGTTCTCCCTTCATCCATCCCGTTTTTGCGCGGTTTGCATCTGACGGGACACTCAAAATGCTGGTCTTGCTGTTGTTGTTGCATGATCCTGCTCCGGCGCCGTTTATGGGTATCGAAGAGCCGGAGAATTTCTTGCATCCACGCCTTCTCCCTGAACTTGCAGAGGAGTGCCGTGCAGCCAGTGAGCGTACGCAACTTCTGATAACAACGCTCTACGGCGCACCTGAACTTTGTGTTATACGGACGATGTAAAGGAAAAGAAAGCCCATGAAAAATCAAGACCTGAAAACAAAAGCCCGAATATATCACAAATCATTTCTGCATCAATAGATGCCGGAAAAATAAAGCTTGCGGATCCCACACAAACTTCCACCAGGTATCGAAGCTATACTCCATTTTGGGCATAGAGTTTTTCCTTAAAAGCAAAGTCATTTAAGAGGGGTAAAAAAACTCAACTCATTGTTTTTAAATACCTTGCTTCCTTAAAAGCGAAACGACGCAGATAAATTGTGTTATGCGGTATTGACAGTAGAGTCCTCATCAAGAACAACATTGACGCTCTGGTTGTGGAGTGGAAGTTTCAATGTCTAACGGTGTAACTGGAAGCCATCATCAAGTATATCTGCCACACCAGTTACAAATCTTGCTTTCTTTCAGACTTGTACTTCGATGAGGTTAACGGTGCTGTACATTGGCAATAACTCTGTTTGCAGGAGCGAGACATCTTTTTGAGTACGGCATCCTTTCGTTGCCCTTTCAGCAGTTGCATGGGCTTACCGAAATCTTTGGTGCCAATGCGTTCAGCCAGTCGGTCCGACCGGAGAACTCTTGAAACTTTGATGATTGTTACATACAGGTCGTTGACATTTTTGTAAATTAGTATCATTTAAGATGAAACGAGTATATTAGTGTCAGTAATTATGATACTAAAATATGCTTTTTTAAATTAGTGCTATGAGGTGTACATGCCCAACTATTTTGTGGTCATGGCTGATGTTATCGCAAGTCGGAGCAGAGAGCCTCAGCCTCAGCAACTCATGGGAGAATTTGAGAGGCTTGTAAACACGGCGAACACGCTCTTCTCTGAGGGGATATTGTCGCCTCTGACAATCACGCTTGACGACGAGTTTCAGGGTGTAGTGAAAACCTTGCATGATGCCGTCAAGGTTCTGGTTTGGTTGGAAGAGGTTCGGCTGAGAGGGGATTTTGGCTCCCAACTTCGATACGTTGTCCACTATGGAGAGATTACGACACCGCTAAACCCTCAACTCGCTTACGGTATGCTTGGGCCGGGCCTTGCTGCAGCTCGCGAGAAGCGCCGGGGACGGTCTCGCTTCCGTATTGAACTTCCTGATCGACGCTTGGCTTCGCAGTTGAGCCAACTTCTTGAAGTCATGTTTGCTCTGACTCGCGGTTGGAAAAGCGAAGATGCCAGCTTGCTGTTTGACATGATGCGGAATCAAAACAACGAGGCCGTTGCGGTGGAGCACGGCAAGAACCGCAGCCAAGTCTGGAAACGACGCAAGAATTTGTATGTTGATGAGTATGCCGCGCTGAAAGATGTCGTGTTGGGGTTATCTGAAGAGGGGGCACGTTGAAATACCTTTGGTTGGTGAAAAATTACCAGTATCAACAATAGTGCGGGGGGGCTGATGCGAATATTTTTAACAGGGGTGGGTTGTGTTGGCAAATCAACCATCGGCCCAATAATTGCCGAATTGCTTGGCGTAAAGTTTTTTGATCTCGATGTGGAAGTTGAAGCCTTTTTTCAAACCAGCATTGAACGCCTGCAGGGTAAATTTTTCAATATGCACGGGTATCGGATCGAGGCAGCAAAAGCTCTGACTCATTTACTGAATCGCCCTGAGAGCATGGCGAGTGTTATAGCATTACCGCCAAGTGGTTTGATGGGAGGATACCTGAAGGCATTGAAGAATAACAGTGGAATCAAGGTCGCCGTTATTGATAAGCCGGAAAATATTGTAGAGAGGATCAGCTTCTACGACATTGACTCCCGTCCGGTCGAGAAAGAATTGTCTCTCAAAGAGAAAAAATTGTATCTGAGAAAGATAAAGGGTGATATCACTTACTTTGGAAAAAGTTACAAGCGGGCAGACCTCCAGGTTGACATATCGGGTCTGGAGCCAGTTCAGGCAGCTCATAAAATCGTTGAGATGATCAATAGTTACAAGTCTGAAGTATCGGATTAATGGGTGGTGCAAAGGTACCAAACTTCAGATATTAAAATGATAACACTCCCGGAAGAGTTGCCGGTTGTGTTGACCATTTTTCTTGCCTTGGGTGCTTGGTGCATTTCAAAAAAGCAGATGCCGTCAAGACATTCACCCTTCTATCCCGAAGTCGCCCTGAATCCGCTCCGCATCTCTCGTCGCCACTCCTGCTGCATCGGCAAACTCAGGCCAACGCTTGATAGCGGCACTTACGCTCCTGATAATTCCCTTGTAGTCGGGCACCAGAAAGCGATCCCCAACAGCATAAAAATCGTTGCGGTTAATGTTGCGGAATTTGCCGTTGACCGACATCAGGTGCTGATATGTCCACTCTCCGTTGGGGTTGAAGGAGTGGGTCAAGTCGTACGCTGGTGCGAGATGCCAAACTCCGGTTTGGTCCATCAGAAAAGAGTGGTTTTTTGTGTGGTCATCGCAATTTGTCGCAAGGACGTTAAAGACCATGCGGCGATAGGCCTCGGCCAATTCGTGCAAGGGCAGATTGAGCGCTTTTATGGTCTGAAAATACTGGCTGTAATCATGGGTGGCCCGCTGCCGGTAGTCGAGGTGCTGCATGGCGCAGAGTGTCTGGAGGTGCAGTTTAGTGCCATCTACCCGGTCAAACCGGCGGGTCATAAAATGGGCGCGGCCATTCTCTTCGAGTAAGCGGGACTCCGAGATGGATATTCCGGCTGCACGGGCCATCAGGTAGTAAGCGTATTCAATGCGCCCATACCCTTTTCCCGTACTGAGATAGTGACCCTCCCCAACACCATCAAGCTTGAGCAGCCAGTGCTCAAAACCGGGATCTGCGGGCAGTTGCCCTGAACGAATCTCTTTGGTGTCGGGATTCCATGCAATGACCGCCTTGGCTCGTGCTCCGCCTGCCGAGGTTCCAACCTGAATGAGGTTCATGATGGCCGCTTGCGTCTCCCGGTTATCATCAATGGTGCCTGCCAGCGCCTCCCTGGAGCTGATGACCAGTTTTGAGATTTCAACGGCGGTTGTTTTGGTATGGCGCGGGCCACGTATTGGCCTGAATTCGAGTGCGCCCATGCCGCGTTTGCCCATGTATGCCAGTCGGTCGAGCGGGGTAATGGCGGCTTTTGGTACACCGGCTTTTGCCAAATAAGCGTCAATCAGGGCATTGCCAAAATCGTCAGGGATGGCATCGGCAAGCATAGCCGGGAGTCGCCGGAATGTGGGTTCTGGAAGCAGAGGGAAAATATGCACGCTCTCTTGTACCGGCATGGTCAGCGGTGCCAGCTCAATACCCCCGACCTGCCAGGAGGGGGCATATTCAAAAACGTAGAAGCCAGTGCCGGAATCAAGCGAAATGGCACCAACCGTTTTGTTCCAGGCGCGGACTTCGATGAGGTTAACAGGGTGGTACATCGGCTATAGCTCCGTTTTAGGTTTGCGTGAGCGCGATACCTTTGTTCGGACTGTATCCTTCCGTTGCCCTTTCAGCAGTTGCATGGGGCTTACCGAAACCTTTGGTGCCAGGGCGTTCAGCCAGTCAGTTCGACCAAGAACTCTCGCAACCTTGATAATTGTTTTGAGTGATGAACCCTTGCCCCCTTCAAGATTTTTCAGTGCACCAACACTGATGGAGGCCAGAGCGGCAAGTTCGGTCTGCTCCAGATCAGCCCTGATTCGCAGGGCCCGGAACTGGTCGCCGACGAGAAGCTCCCATTCATCTGATGAAAATGTGCTTGTCTCTGAAGCCATAATAGTATCTCTTGAAGTTTATTATCATGATAATAGACAATATTATGGTTTTCAGAAAGAATCAGCGCTTATTACCTCAGAGTATTGCTTGTAGATGCTCCATGAACTGTTATTCCCCTCAGTTCCCTATATTCAGAAAACAGCCAGCATTCGTTCATCACTGATCCCCCCATGAACCCCACCACCCTCAAAAAGCTCGAATTCGACAAAGTCGCCAACTACGCCGCCCGGCTCTGCCTCTCGGCGATGGGGCGCGACCAGCTTCTTGCAGCCGTCCCGCAAAGAGATCGGCAGGCGCTTGTTGCGGAGCTTGAGCGGCTGCTTGAGTTGCGCAATCTGCTTCAGGAAGGGATGGCGCTTCCCTTTTCCAATCTGCCCGACACCCGTCCACTGCTGAAAAAGCTGGAGTTGCTGGGGAGCTATCTGGAGACGGAGGAGTTGCAGGATATTTACCATCTCCTCTTTTCATCGGTGCAGTTGCGGAAGTTCATGGCGCTGAACCGCGAGGTCTATCCGCTGCTCAATGAGTTTACCCTGCAGCTCTGGCTTGAGAGCGCTCTTCAGGCGGGGATTCGCCGGATTATTGATGAGCAGGGGAGGGTGCGCGATTCGGCGAGTGATGCGCTTCTGATGATTAGGGGAGAGTTGCTGAGCAGTCGTGAACTGATTCGCCGGAGAATGGAGCGCCTGCTTCGTCGCTCTCAGGAGAGTGGCTGGCTGATGGAGGAGAGGGTGGCAGTCAAGAATGGCCGACTCACGCTTGGGCTGAAGGTGGAGTACAAGTACAAGATTGCCGGGTATATCCAGGATTACTCCGGCTCGGGACAGACTGTCTTTATTGAGCCTGCTGAAACGCTGGAGATCAGTAACCGCATTCAGGATCTGGAGATCAGCGAGCGGCGGGAGATTGAGCGCATTCTGAAGGAGATGACGGAGGAGATTCGGCAGGAGCGCTACAACATCCAGCACAATGAAACGCTGCTGGCGGCCTTTGATGCCCTCTATGGACGGGCGCGGTTTGCGGTTGAAACTCATGCGGTGCTGCCCTCCATTACGGAAGGGCAGGCGCTTTGCATTGTGAAGGGGTATCATCCCTGGCTGCTGATTTCGCATCGCCAAAAGGAGGTGCAGCCTCTCGAGCTGATTCTGGATGAGGAGGAGCGGGTGCTGGTGATTTCGGGCCCCAACGCCGGCGGAAAGTCGGTGGCGATGAAGAGCGCCGGGCTCCTCTGCTGTATGCTGGTTCATGGTTATCTGCTTCCCTGTAGTGAAAGCTCGGTCTTTCCCCTTTTCCGCAATATTTTTATCGAGATTGGCGATGACCAGTCGATTGAGAATGACCTCTCTACCTTCAGCTCCCATCTTGGCGCAATAAAAACAATCCTTGATGGTGCAGGCAGCCGCGATCTGGTGCTGATTGATGAACTCTGTGCCGGTACCGATGTTGAGGAGGGGGGAGCCATTGCCCGTGCGGTGATTGAGGAGCTGCTCAGTCGCTCCACCAAGACCATTGTCACCACCCATCTTGGCGAGTTGAAGGCTTATGCCCATGAACGGGCGGGTGTGGTGAACGGCTCGATGGAGTTTGACCGGGCGGAGCTTCAGCCCACCTTCAGGTTTGTCAAGGGGCTGCCGGGCAACAGCTTTGCCTTTGCCATGATGAAGCGGATGGGCTTTCCGGTGAAAATGGTGGAGCGTGCGTCGGGATTTATGCTGCATGAGCGCATCGGGCTTGACCGGATGCTTGATGACCTCAGTCGCATGTTTGAGGAGAACCGTTTACTGAAGCAGCAGCTTGAGGTGGAGACAGCGAATATGGAGAAAATGGCGCTCTCCTTGCAGCAGGCGGAGACAGCTTTTGAGCAGAAGCGTCGGGCGCACAAGCTCGGTGCATCGCGGGAGCTTCAGAGGGAGCTGGAGCAGGCCCGGCAGGAGATTCGCGAGATTCTTCAGGAGGTTAAAGCGGCTCCGACCGACGATAAAAAGGTGCATGAGGCACGGAAAAAACTTGGCATCAAAATACAGCAGGCCGAAAAGAGTGCATCGCTGCTGCGAGCCAGAGCTGAAGCAGCGGCCAAAGTTGATCGTACGATCCGTCCGGGCGACCTTGTCAGTATTCTCGATACCAATACTTCCGGTGAGGTTGAGAGTATTCATGGTGAGAGTGTGGTGGTGTTGTGCGGAAATTTCAGGTTGACCACGGCGCTGAAAAATCTTGAGAAAACATCAAAAACGCAGGCAAAAAAGAGTTTGCGACTGCCTGAACCGCGTCAGCAGAAAAGCTCCTGGTCGGCCATGACGACAGGAATTGAGTCAACAAAAATTGATGTACGGGGTTTGACCGCTGATGAGGCAACGCTGAAAATCGAGAGATTTCTTGACACCATGCGCCTGAATCGCATTCATGCAGCAATGATTCTGCATGGCAAGGGAACCGGTTCGCTCCGCAAAAGAACAGCGGAGTGTTTGCAGCAGCATCCGGCGGTCAAGAGCTTTCGGCTTGGCGAATGGGGTGAAGGTGGTGATGGAGTGACCTTTGTGGAGCTGGAGTAACAACCATTATTTTTGCTGGTAATGCAGAGCCATTGAAAAACAGGTTGCAATACTGTATCTTATAAGACAAGGGGTATTCCCGCTATTGACGTGATAATGTTATAAAATAAATCCAGCAGGCATTGAAAGACGAGTATCTGACCATACCGAACCAGTTGACCGCTTTGCGTATTCTGCTTGTACCGGTTTTTGTCGCGCTTTTGCTGCAGGTAGATCCCTGGCTCAAACTGTTTGGCGTCATTGTTTTTACGGTAGCCTCCCTGACGGATCTTTATGATGGTTATCATGCACGGAAATATGGTGTTGAGACTCGTCTCGGCGCTTTTCTGGATCCACTTGCCGATAAATTGCTGATTACTGCGGCATTTCTGCTTTATGTCTGGATGGGCTATCTGGTGCTCTGGATGGTTATTCTTGTTGTGGTCAGGGATGTTGTGGTGACATCACTGCGGATTTATGCTGAATATAAAAACAGGCCGGTGGTGACCAGCACGGAGGCGAAGTACAAAACCCTGGTGCAGAATCTCTTTGTCTATCTGATCATGGCCCTCATTTTGATGAAGGAGGCGGCTTTTTTTGGAAAAGGTTTGTCGCTTATGGTTAGCCGTTTTCTGGCTTCAGGTTATCTCGACTTTATCATGCTCGTTGTGACCGTTTTTACAGTCTATACCGGGATCTCTTACCTGGTCAGCAATTGGGGTATTTACTTTCAGAAGCCTCTTCAGGGGCGCTGAGAGCATGCAGAGGCTTGCGGCAAAAATTCTCTCCACCTGTTTCGGAATCGGTTATTTTCCTGTAGCACCAGGGACGGTGACGAGTATTGTGGCGGTTCTCTGCTATTACTTTATCCCGATACTTCATGAGCCGTCGCTTCAGCTCTCCCTTATTTCGCTTTGCACTGTTGTGGGCGTCTGGTCTGGAACGCTGATGGAGGAGGAATTCGGGAATGATCCCTCAATTGTGACGATAGATGAGCTTGCCGGTCAGTGGCTGGCGCTGGCTTTTCTGCCTGATGGCTGGTTGCCCGCCTTGCTCTCGCTGGCTTTTTTCCGTTATTTCGACATAGCAAAACCTGGGCCGGTCGATTCCGCTCAACGATTCCCCGGTGGTTGGGGAATCATGGCTGATGATCTGCTTGCAGGGTTGTTTGCAAATCTTTCAGTCTGGGCAGCGCTTGCGTTGCTTGTGCTTTTTCATCTCTGGCCCTCTTTGTAAAATCGCTCTATTCTCGCTGCCATTGTACTGGAGTCGAAACCGATGCTCCTGTACAGATCATCAATATGTCCATGGGTCACAAATGCATCCGGAAGACCAACTTTCAGGACGGGACGGCTCAGCTCTATTGCATTGATGTGGTCGATTACCGCGCTGCCCAGTCCACCGATGACGCTGTTTTCCTCAATCACCGCAAAATGGGTAGAGCGTGATGCCAGTGTCTCAATGACTTCGGTGTCGAGAGGTTTAAGGAATCTCATATTGACCACGGTGGCGTCAATGCCCTCTTTTTCCAGCAAGCCAGCCACTTCCAGTGCTTTTCCCGTCATGTTTCCAATACTGAGCAGAGCCAACCCTTTTCCTTGACGAAGAATCTCCGCTTTTCCGATGGGAAGAGAGGTGAAGTTTTTCCGCAGGGGGATACCGGTGCCATTACCCCTGGGGTATCGGATGGCTACCGGGCCTTTTATATCATAGAGCGCGGTGTAGAGCATATCGCGCAACTCCTGTTCATCCGCTGGTGCCATAATGACAAGTCCTGGAACAGCATGAAGCCAGGAGAGGTCAAATGCTCCGTGATGGGTGGGGCCGTCCTCGCCTACAAGGCCTGCCCGGTCAATGGCAAAGACAACGTGCAGGTTCTGCAGCGCCACATCATGAATCAATTGGTCAAACGCACGCTGGAGAAAGGTGGAATAAACCCCAAAGACCGGCTTGTACCCCTGTGTCGCAAGTCCTGCGGCAAAGGTGACAGCATGAGGTTCAGCAATACCGACATCATAAAAACGGTTTGGAAAAGCGTTCTGGAAGAGGTCGAGTGACGTGCCACTTGGCATGGCGGCTGTAATGGCGGTAATCCGGGTATCTTTCAGGGCAAGTTCGACCAGCGCCTCTCCAAAGACCTCCTGGTATTTTGGTGGTAGGGAGCTGTCTGCAGCTTTCAGGTTTTTACCGGTTGTGGTATCAAAGCCCCCGTTGTGTGCGTGCCATTTGCTTTGGTTCTCTTCAGCAGGCTTGAATCCTTTGCCCTTTGTGGTGATAACATGCAGCAGCTTGGGGTGGGGAAGCGCCTGCATCTCCTTGAGCGCTTTAACGAGTTGCTCCATGTTGTGACCATCAATCGGCCCAAAATATCTCAGGCCAAGAGCCTCAAAAAATGCGCCTGGTGTTAATGCAGCCTTGAATCCATCCTCAAGCTTGCGTATGGCCTTTTTTGCCTTCTCGCCAAGGTCATTGTTGACCAGAGAGATCGATTTCCAGAGAAGGGAGCGCGCCTTGTTGTAGCTCTTGCTGAGGGTGATGTTGATCAGATGGGTTCTGAGTCCGCCGGTACTTGGCGAGATGGCCATCTGGTTGTCGTTCAGGATGACAAGAACATCATTTTTTAGATCGCCGAGGTGGTTCATCGCCTCAAATGCCATACCTCCGGTCATGCTTCCGTCACCAATAACGGCGATAACCTTCTCATTGCTTCCGGCCAGCTTTGCACCAGCGGCAATTCCTGCTGCAGCGGAAATGGAGGTCGATGCATGGCCAACTCCAAAAGCGTCATGAGGGCTCTCTGATCTCTTGGGAAATCCGGCAAGTCCGTTGTAATGCCGGTTGGTCTGCATCTGCTCTTTTCTTCCCGTCAGGATTTTATGGACGTATGCCTGGTGCCCGACATCCCAGATAATTTTGTCGTGGGGAGTGTTGTAGACATAATGCAGCGCCACGGTCAGCTCGACGACGCCAAGGCTTGAGGCAAAATGGCCGCCATTGACCCCTAAATTCCCGGAAAATTATAACGATGCCGGGTCAAGGATGGGAATATCGAGGGCCGTGAGAATCTGACGCTGAGGCTTGGTCAGTTCGGTCAGGATGTGACCATACTTTCCCGAGTAGTTCACCTTGGTGAGCGTCT
>CAISRC010000121.1 GCA_903887845.1 uncultured Chlorobiaceae bacterium | reverse complement strand
CGGATGCTGCACCGAGCCCAACAAAAACCCCTAAAGCGGTTTTTTTAATAAACTCTCTTCGTTGTTGATTCATCATGGTGTTTCCATCGGCGACAGATGACAATTCCAGCACTTTGGTTTTACATTGGCATACATATGACAGTTGAAGCAAAATAGCTTGTTGCTGTGACAACCAAGACAGGTATTCAGGCTCTTCTCATACTTACTGCCATTTGAAGCGATGTAGACTCGATTCCCGGTTCGAACCGATGAATTCCGCCACTCATACAGCACCTGCATGTGATTGGCGCGCATGAACGCTGCCGGAGCGATGCACTTGGTACTGTCAATCGCCATAGTCTTATGAACGGATGGTGGTGGAGTTTCAGCATCCCCTTTCCGGAAAACATTCAGCACAGCAAAAAGAATAATGGCGGTAACGGTAATAATCCAAAGTAATTTTCTACTCATCATCATCACCTCCATCCTCAAAACCTGCCATTGCATTCTCCCTCAAGTCGGTGGTTCTCTTTTTCTCTCCCTGCATGACAAGCGCATTCCCTACAAGCTCATGAAGACCATAGACCGAAACCCCCGGATTCCAGTAATTCATCAGAGGAGGAAGGCTGGCCCGGTCGATAGCGCAGATGGTCACAAGGGAGTTGACCTTGTGGCGATCTTTGACCTGCTTGACGGCATTGGCTCTCGGAAATCCGCCCCTCATGCGAATATCCATGTACTCTTCTGCATTCAGCCCACTTCCGGAACCACAGCAGAAGGTCTTCTCCCGGATGGTATCCTCCGGCATTTCATGAAAACTGTTGCAGACGCTCCGTAGAATAGAACGGGGCTCCTCGAACATGCCCATTCCTCTGGCTACGTTGCAGGAATCGTGAAAGGTTGTCCGCAGATGATCGTTGCGCTTTGGATCCAGTTTCAGCTTTTTGTTATGGATCAAATCAGCAGTAAATTCTGCAATGTGTACCATTTTTGTGGCGGCAGCATTACTGAAGCGGGTTCCTGTAATCGGAGAAACCGGCACCTCAAGAAAATCCGCTGGGCCGTTCATAGTGTTCATATACTGATGTACCACACGCCACATGTGCCCGCACTCACCCCCGAGTATCCATTTCACTCCAAGCCGTTTTGCTTCATGATACATCTTGGCATTCAGCTTCTTCATCATATCGTTCGAGGTGAACATGCCGAAATTACCCCCTTCAGAAGCGTAGGTGCTGATGGTATAATCAAGACCAATATGATGGAAGAGTAACAGATAGCCCATCATCGTATAGACGCCGGGATCACCGAACACATCGCCGGAAGGAGTAATGAAGAGTACCTCCGCACCCTTGCGATTGAAGGTAGGAGCCACTGCAATCCCGGTAAGATCTTCAATATCCTCAGCCAGTGACGTTATATTCTGGACAAAGGTGTGCGGCTCAATACCAAGGTGATTGCCGGTGCGGTTGCAATTCGAAACAGGAGCAAGAATCCAGTTATTGTTCACGCCAATGAGGTTCAGCAGCTCCCTGACCATCATAGTTATCTCCGCAGTATCGATCCCGAAGGGGCAGAAAACAGAGCAGCGGCGACATTCGGTACACTGGTGAAAATACATGTGCCACTCTTTGATCACGGCTTTCGTCAGCTTCCGTGAACATGAAAACCCTTTCAGAATCTTCTCTACAAGAGGAAAATCATTGCGATAGACCGAACGAAGCAGCTCTGCACGAAGTACCGGCATATTTTTAGGATCACCGGTGCCAAGGAAAAAATGGCATTTGTCGGCACAGG
>CAISRC010000120.1 GCA_903887845.1 uncultured Chlorobiaceae bacterium | reverse complement strand
GGTTACCAAGTGCTTGCCTACTACTATGTAAGCTGGGCAAAGGCATTCCCCGAGTACCTGGAGCAACTCCGGCTCCCGTTTAACAAAGAGTATGATTTTGCTCAAGAAATGGTGGGGATGGGCGGGGCTTGAATCCGGTTGTCGGGGAATTCTATTGTAAGTCCACCTCAATAATATCATCCCACCGAGTCGTATATCGGGCCGACAGCCGCTCCTGATGCGGCTTCCAGCTCTCCGAGTTCTCCGCCGCCAGCCGCACGGCACCGCTTCCATAGCGCTGATTAATTGCATCCATAACCTGCATGATCTTGCTCTCCCGCTCATTTTCGGCAGGCTCCTCCTCCGCAAAAAGCGAAAGCGTTGTACTGTAAGCCTCTTTCGGCACGATCCCGCTCACCATAACTCCTGCTTTCTTGTAGCTCATACCGGCCCGAAAGAGGCCGTCAAGCATCGTCTGTGCCGCCTTCAGCATCGCAAGAGAATCATTCGTTGGACAGGGCAGAGAAGCCGTTCGGGTACCCCAGTACCGTTCAGACGAATCATTGAAGGGACTGGTAGCGATAAAGACGGTAATCAGGGATGCCTGTGAATTTTCTTTTCGGAGCTTTACCGCGCATTTACCCGCAAACGTCGCCACGGCCTCTTGCAACTCCTTCTGCAAGGTTACGCTGCGGCCAAATGAACGCGAGGTGCAGATGCTTTGCTTTGGAGGCCTCACCAGCTCCATCGGCAGGCAGGATTTACCGTTCAGCTCCGCCTGTATTCTGGCACCGACAATATGCAGGTGCTTGCGAACCCAGGCAGCAGGCGCAGCGGCAAGGTCAGCGGCGCTCTCAATCCTCCTTGCCTGTAACAGCTTGCTCCACTGCCGCCCGATGCCCCAGATATCCTCAACTTTGGTGCGGTCAAGCGCCGCCTGGATTTCGGCATCGCTCCTGAGCAGGCAGACACCCTGATAGTGCGGATTCTTTTTTGCCATCCGGTTGGCAATTTTTGCAAGTGTTTTTGTGGGCGCCATGCCGACACAGACCGGAATGCCGTTATGCTGCCGCACCGTCCGGCGAATCAGCCGGGCATACTCCGTCAGGTCGAACCGTGCGAAGCTCGTCATATCGAGAAACGCCTCATCAATGGAATAGACTTCAATCTCGGGAACAAGGGCGGCAAGGGTCATCATCACCCGCGCAGACATATCGCCATACAGGGCAAAGTTTGTAGAGAAGACCGCTACCTCATGCTTTTTCAGCAGCGGGCGGCACTTGAATTCAGGCATGCCCATCTGTATCCCGAGCGCTTTGGCCTCTTCAGAGCGGGCGATGATGCAGCCATCGTTGTTCGACAGCACAACGACCGGGCGCAAGCGCAGAGCGGGGTTGAACACCCGTTCACACGAGGCATAGAAGTTATTGCAGTCAACAAGGGCAAACATGGTGTGGTATCTCCTGCTGTAGTTATCTGGGTTTATGAATCACGTATGCCACAATGCCCCACACCAGAAACTCATTGTCTTCAGTGATTCTGATCGGCTTGAATTCAGCATTGGCAGGCATGAGGTAGACGCCCTCATCCCGCACCGCCAGACGCTTCACCGTAAACTCGCCATCAATAAAACAGACCGCAATGCAGCCCTCTTTCGGCTCAAGGGCCTTGTCGATAACCAGCAAGTCACCATCCTGAATGCCCGCTTCAACCATGGAGTCGCCTTTCACCCTGGCATAAAAAGTCGCCGCCGGATGCTTGACCAGCTCCTTGTTCAGGTCAAGGGCAAGATCCAGATACTCTTCAGCCGGAGAGGGGAAGCCAGCAGCGATTGCGGTACCGGCAAGCGGCAACTCAAGCTGCGTTGTAAAGTCCGGGGTAAAAAAGTCGAGCACCGGACCAGCATGTATCTTTGTAAGTCTCATCGTTCTTCCAGGTTTTCATTACCGGAATATACATTCTGATGATGAACCCAACCAGCGTCATCAACCACGCTCAGCACTCAGTCCTGATATACCACCGGATCCGGTGAGTCGATCATAGGATTGAGACGAACTGCCAGAGAGAAAAGATAGGGGTAATCCTCCCTGAGATGCTGCATATAGAGGACCCATTCCCGGATGAGATGACCAAAAACCCGCCTTATGTCGCCGTTGATGTGTTCTTTGTCGCTTGATGGAATACCATCGAACGACTCCCGGGCCCCAAGCTCTTCAATGGTATGAAACGCTGCCCAGAGAAGGTCAGTAAAATTTTCATGCTCAAGCAGATTCTGGTTTTCCAGCAGGCTCAGGAGGAAGCTCCGTTTTCCGACCATGAACTGCTTCAGGCAGGGAAGGGCATCACTATCGATACTTATCCTCTGGCTGCTTCGGCGCAGATAGTCGAGCGCCGCCTCAAAATCCTCTTTTTTCCATGATGCGCTCATACGCAGGCGCGTTTTCAGCTCCTCGCTTCCGACCACGTGTACCGACAACTCTTTCAGCAGGCGGTTGCCGAATTCACTGAAAAAGACGCCGATGACCATGTTCAGTTTTCTCATGACCGACTGCCGCTCCCTTTCCTTGAGCACCCTTTCGAAGAGCAGCGTGACGACGATGATGTAAATGGGCAGAAAGGCGAGATTGCCAAGAAAGCTGGCTGATATCTCCCTCAAGCTGCCGAAAATAGTGAAGTCAATACCATAAAGGGCCAGCGAGATGGCAAAGAGGGCGGACACCGTCCACACCTTGTTCATAAACAGTTTTTTAAACATAAACACCTGTTATGTTAACCGGAACCAAACAACCTGAAAAACATTGCATAATAAACAAACAGGCGAATACATTTTATCGTTCGCTGAGAAAAGAAAACCACACAACCCGTGTTACGCTCGTCACGAACACCAACATCGCTTGAGGATTTATAAATGTTCTCGGAATTTCCGGTTATTCGGTGATGATGTATCCATATTATTGAGCTCAAGCGGCTTTTGCCCGGAAAGATGGTTATAATTACGACTCGCGATCCTGCAAAAATCCAGGACCATAGAGTTCATCGGCATCTGGGAGCAGATCTACAACGAACATTTTAATTCCCCCGAATTCGAGGGAATTAAAAACGAGGCAGGCTTGAACCGTTTTGTGTTATCGGTCAAGCAGTGGGTGGAAAAAACAGGTTCCATTGGTATCGTTGCCAAAGCAGGTCGTTATGGCGGAACCTATGCTCACAGAGATATTGCCTTTGAATTTGCGTCATGGATATCTCCAAAATTTAAACTTTACCTCATCAAAGAGTTCCAGCGATTGAAAAATGAGGAATTCAAACAGCTTGGCTGGGATATTCGCCGCAACCTGACTAAAATCAACTACCGCATTCATACTGATGCCATCAAACAGCATCTCATCCCTCAAGAGTTGACCAAAGAGCAAATAAACCTGGTCTACGCATCCGAAGCGGACATTCTGAACATGGCACTCTTCGGAAAAATCGCCAAAGAGTGGCGTGATGAAAATCCTGATGATAACGGCAACATCCGTGACTTTGCCAATGTTTCTCAATTGGTTTGCCTGGCTAATCTTGAAAACCTCAATGCCCATTTTATTCAGGAAGGGCTCAGTCAGTCCGAACGGCTGCAAACGCTCAATCGGACAGCCATCCACCAAATGGCGCTGCTGGTCGATGATCGGAGTATCAAAAAACTGGAAGAGAAAAGTAGTGAATAATGGCTTTCGTTATCCATTATCAACTGTCAATTTTTAAAGGAAATGCAGCCATGAGCAGCAAGGAGATAGAAAAAAGACATCACCAGACGTTTGAAGAGATAAAGCAGACTGGCGAAAATGGCAAAGAATTTTGGACGGCTCGAAAGCTTTAAAAAACACTGGATTATTCTGAGCATCGCCATTTTATTCCTGTTGTTGAAAGGGCGAAAGAAGCCTGTCAAAACAGCAGTCATGAAGTCAGAGACCATTTCGAGGATGTCCTCGAAATGGTCGAAATCGGTTCAGGAGCCAAGCGAAAACTGGAGGATATAAGACTCTCCCGTTATGCCTGTTATCTGATTGTCCAGAAATCTGATACATCCAAGCCTGTTATAGCCAACGGCCAGACATATTTCGCCATCCAGACATGCAGACAGGAGTTGGCTGACGATGAGGCTTTCAAATGACTCAAGGAGGAGGAAAAACGGCTTTTTCTCCGTAACGAAATGCGCGAGCACAATAGGCTGCCAATCTCTTCCGTACGACGCAGACAGAGGAAAAACTTCGCAGGGCAAATATTCAGGGAAGGCTCAAAGCAAACCAGACCCATTTTGATGTCGGCAAAAAAGTACGCCAGACCATTAAGGAACTGGGTGGCACGATGCCCGAAGAGTTGCCGAAACCTGAAGAGGATCTGAGAAAGCTGGATCGACGGGCACAATCGTCGGCGAAAAAGCTGGGAGGAGTTGAGAATGAACAGGAATAGAACAGAATCAAGAATGGATAATTGAAAATGCCTGTCGCTGTCAATTAAGCGAGGAGATGCACTTTTTCAGTGAGCTTGTGCCGGTGCTTGACTATACCCTGCGAAACCGTTACTCGCCTGAAACCTTCATCTCGCTCCTGAAAAATCTTCATACTGGTACCGGGGTGAAAGTTATCCCCGACTTCAGCGACGAGGAAATACTAGCGCTCGACAAAGAGTACTGAGTTGCCTACGTGGAGAGAAGCGCTCTTTGGCGGCGATAAGCGGGGACGGCGATATACTTTGGTTCATTAAACAGTTATCGAACACCCATGCTTAATGTCCGATAACTGTCCGATACTTCAGCTCCTGTTTTCCAGCAGGCTCAGGAGGCCGCTCCGTTTTCCGGCCATTAACTGCTTCAGGCAGGGGAGTGCGTCACAGTCGATGATGATCCTCTGGTTGGTTCGGCGCAGATACTCGAGCGCCGCCTCAAAATCCTGTTTTTTCCATGATGCGGTCATACGCAGACGGTCTTTCAGCTCCTCGCTTCCGACCACGTGTACCGACAACTCTTTCAGCAGGCGGTTGCCGAATTCACTGAAAAAGACGCCGATGGCCATGTTTAGTTTTCTCATGACCGACTGGCGCTCCCTTTCGAAGAGGAGCGTGACGACGATGATGGAAACGGACAGGAAGGCGAGATTACCGAGAACGCTGGCTGAGATATTTCCCTCAAGTTGCTGAAAATGCTAAAGTGTGTGTTGAACAGTTGATTTTGTTTTCATTTCATTCCCACAATATTGCATTGGATAAGCAACAGTAGATGTCCTATCTTGTCTATCATGTAGAGAAGAGCAATGTGGTTGACTGCATTTTCCTGATTACAGGCGTAAGTATTATTGATTTATATTGTTACTATATGCGGAGATGGCTGATCTTTTGACAAAAGAACGGCGAAGCTGGAATATGAGCCGTATAAAATCCAGTAACACAAAACCGGAAAAGCTGGTTAGGTCTCTATTGCACAGAATGGGTTATCGCTTCAGACTGCATGGAAAGATCTCTAAAAAAGCGTATGCGAAGGGAATTCTTCCTGGTAAACCTGATATTGTGCTCGCAAAATACAGGACAGTTATATTTATACATGGTTGTTTTTGGCATAGGCATGAAGGTTGTTCTCGTGCGACTCAACCAAAAACAAATATTGAATATTGGTATAATAAATTAAAAAAGAATGTCACTTCTGACTTCATAAATAAAAAGTTAATTGAAGATATGGGCTGGCGCGTTTTAATAATATGGGAATGCGAAATTAAAGATAGAGTAAGATTAAAAGATATCTTGTTCCAAGAACTTAAATTTTAAAATACTGGTTGTATTTGATGGAAAAAATAAAACTGAATTTAGGTGAATTATTTTCTGGGCCAGGCGGTTTGGCTTATGGAGCTATAAATAGTAGTCTTGAGTATGGAGGGACTCATTATTCTTATGGACATGCTTGGTCTAACGATATTGACCATGACTCATGTCAAACATATATAATGAATATACCTGGGGCGCATTCCGGCAGTGTTTATTGTGAAGATATTGCGCTTTTAAATATAGATAATCTTTCATCAATTGATATATTTGCATATGGCTTCCCTTGCAATGACTTTAGTATTGTTGGGAAGCAAAAAGGTTTTGCTGGGACTTATGGTCCGCTTTACAAATACGGTATCAATGTTATAAATAAGTTTAAGCCAAAGTTTTTTATTGCAGAAAATGTTGGCGGGATCAGATCTGCAAATGATGGGGAGGCATTTAAGAAAATCTTGAATGACTTATCCAACTCAGGTGATGGTTATGATATCGTTTCGCACTTATATAAAGCTGAAGAATACGGTATAGCTCAAACAAGGCATCGGATTATAATTGTTGGGATTCAGAAGTCATTAGAACTAAAATATAGAGTACCAGCACAGACCACAAAAAACAACTATATACCTGTATCTAAAGTGTTAGAATCAATTCCTTTCGACGCACCAAATAATGAGTTTACAAATCAATCAAAAAAAGTGATTGAAAGATTAAAATATATAAGTCCTGGTGAAAATGTTTGGACATCAAAAATGCCTGAACATTTGCGCCTAAATGTCGAGAACGCTAAGTTAAGCCAGATATATAAAAGACTTCATCCGGATAAACCTTCATATACAATTACAGGAAGTGGCGGTGGAGGTACTCATGGGTATCATTATTACGAAAACAGGGCATTAACTAATAGGGAAAGAGCCGCTATCCAATCATTTCCGAATGATTATGCTTTTTTTGGAGCCAAAGAAAGCGTTAGAAAGCAAATTGGTATGGCTGTTCCGCCTGCATTATCAAAAATTATATTTGAATCTATTTTAAAAACATATGCTAAGTGTCCATATTTATTTATTGAAAGTAATATTGATATAAATTATAATGCCTAATGAAAGTATTTATAGTAAAAATTAGCGCCGAATCAATTATTAGAAAGATTCAGAATAATGAAACGTTTATTCATGATGCTATTTCGAATTTTAAAACCGAAATAGCCGTTAATGACCCTGTGTTTATTTATTTTGGCGGCGATAAATCCCTTATAACATGGGATCAAGGATTAAAGGCTTTTGGTAAAATAAGTCGCTCTCCTTATGATGAAGGTTATGATTCAGCAAAACCTAACTACTTCAAGATTGAAATTGAACCTTTGCATGTGCTAGAAAAAGCAATCTCACCTAGAGAATCTAAAATTCATAATAGATTAGCTTCATATCTCTATGATATTCCCTATGTAGGGGCTAATCATTTTAGAAATCAGGCCATCGGCAAAACAGAGTCTAAGGAAGGAATTATAGCACTAATAAGATTGTATGAAGAGTTTGCTAATGAAAGTCTTAACTCGATTTGGATGCAGATTCCTGTTTTCGAGCAGTATATCCTTAATGTTGATGCCGAAATAAGCGCATTAAGCTATGAATTTTCCATAGAACTTATTAAAGCTAATATAATAATACATCATAACTTGATTAGCCGTTTTATCGCTTCGCTATGCACAAAACCATTAGTAATTCTTACCGGACTTTCCGGATCTGGAAAAACCAAGCTGGCTCAGGCTTTTGCTCAGTGGATATGCGAAAGTGATAATCAGTATAAAATTGTTCCGGTAGGGGCTGACTGGACAAATAGAGAACCCTTGTTAGGTTATCCGAATGCTCTTGATAATACAGTTTATGTCAAGCCTGAAAGCGGAGTTATTGATTTGCTTCTCGAAGCGATCAAACCGGAAAACGCTGAAAAACCGTTTTTTCTGATTCTTGATGAGATGAATCTGAGCCATGTTGAACGTTATTTTGCCGATTTTCTTAGTGTCCTTGAATCAGGCAAAGAGCTTCAGCTTCATTCATCTGAAGATGTAATGAGCGGTGTCCCTTCAAGGCTTGTTGTTCCAAAGAATCTTTTTGTGGTCGGTACCGTCAATATTGATGAAACCACCTACATGTTCAGCCCGAAAGTGCTTGATCGGGCGAGTGTTATCGAGTTCAGAGTTTCAGAGTCGGAAATGACCGGTTTCCTAAAAAATCCGGTAAAGCCTGATATTGATGTTATAAATGGATTAGGCAGCAGTATGGGCAAGGCTTTTGTTGAACTTGCCAAAGCTGAAATCTCTGATTTTTCTGACACTGATGATTTGAATAATGTGCTTGTTGAATTTTTTAAAGAATTGAAAAAAACGGGTGCCGAGTTTGGTTACAGGACTGCATCTGATATTTTCCGGTATACATTAATCTTCAAAAAACTGACGCAAGGTGCACAATGGGTTCTTGTGGATATTGTCGATTCAGCAATCGTACAGAAGCTTCTCCCGAAGCTGCATGGTTCCAGAAGAAAGCTTGAGCCGGTTTTGAATAAGCTTTCCCTTCTTTGTTTGACTGCGGGTCAGGAAGGGACGCTGCTCAGTAAACCTGAAGAGATTGACTATACTGACCGCGAAAAAATCCGTTTTCCGGTTTCCCTTGAAAAAATTATGCGGATGCAGAAAAGAGTTCAGATGGATGGCTTTACCAGTTTTGCTGAAGCATAAGACCCTGCGGAATGTTAGAAAAAAATAAATGCGAAATAACGTTTCACCTGGTTAATGGTGAAACATGTAAGCTTATCATTTCCGCTGAATCTTCTGTTGATTTTACACTTGCCGTTATTGATTCAGCCGAAGCTGAGTCGAACGGAGAATCTCCCTACCAGCTTAAGGAGGGGTGCGCCTACGAATACCAGATTAACCCGGCAGAGTACCAATTAGAGGAGATCAGCGGCGTTGTTCAACACTCGAAGATACATCCTTCGAGCGGCAGAATCACTCCCAATACCTACGTCGGAACCCTCTCTGCTGATGTCATCGATTCCGGTTCGAAAGAGAAGAAGGGATCGGTGACACTCGAAGTGAGATCGGTAAAAACCTCATACCGTACGGATTACCGCTTTATGCTTGAAGAGATTACGGAGAAGTGTACAGATCTTTTGATGCTACATACCTCTCCGGTTGCACAACAGTATTCTGTGGATGCATCCTCTGATGCGTCAACTCTTTACCAGCGGTTTGCTTTTATTAAATCTATTCTTGAGTCACCTGAATTTCTTGATGCTGTTTACCGGATAATTCTTTCTCCTGTAACAGCATGGGAAGAGTTCGAGGCAGATACTGATATCAGAAGGGCAGGCCGCCCTAACAGATCGTTTTCACGGCAGCTTGCGTCAGCATCAAACCGGATTAATCTTCCTGATTTTCATGCGCTTGCATCAACAATTGCGCATGTTCCTAAGCAGATCAGTATTACCCGGAAACATGATACGCTTGATACAGCAGAGAACCGTTTTGTCAAACACGCATTAACTGAGTTTTGCACATTCTGCTCTGTTATACGTGAAAAATTATCCGAGAACCAGGGCCGCTCATATAGAGAGGCACTCTTTCTGGAAGAGATGCTCGAAGAGTTACTTTCCCGTGCTTTTTTTAGAGAGTTATCGAACCCTGACATTCTACCCCTTAACAGCCCGGTACTTCAGAGAAAAGAGGGTTATCGGGAAGTATTACGAGTCTGGTTTATGTTTGATCTTGCCTCAAAGCTTATCTGGCATGGCGGTGATGACGTTTATGCTGCCGGCAAGAGAGATGTTGCCATTCTTTATGAATACTGGCTGTTCTTTAAACTACTGGATCTGCTGAAAGGGATTTTTACTATTGAACCGGAATCAATTGAAAATCTTATCGAGCCGACTTCCGACGGCCTCGGTCTTGCATTGAGATCGGGCAGACATTTCCCGCTTAAGGGGGTTTTTGATCAAAGTGGACGAAAGCTTAATGTGCAGTTTGCCTATAACAGAACGTTTTCAGGCAATAAAAGCTACCCTGCTGGGGGGAGCTGGACGCTTTCTATGAGACCGGATTATACGCTGAGCCTCTGGCCTGAAGGTTTTTCAGAAAAACAGGCAGAAGAGCAGGAATTGATAGTTCATGTTCATTTCGATGCCAAGTATAAGGTTAAAGAGTTTCTTGAATTACTTGACGACGGGACTGAATCAGGGGAAGATACTGCCGGAAACATTGATGAAAGGACAGGAAAAAGAGATGATCTTCTTAAAATGCATGCTTATAAAGACGCTATCAGAAGAACTGCAGGTTCCTATGTATTATATCCTGGCACTAGAACGGACACCAAAAAAGGCTTTCATGAACTGATTCCGGGACTTGGAGCCTTTCCTGTTCGACCTTCAGCAGACGGAACCGGTATCGAAGAGTTAAAACAGTTCATTCTTGAGGTTGTTCATCATGTTCAGAACAGGGCATCACAGCGAGAGCAGTTGAGTTACCGGATTTATGATATCCATAATGATACGAATGACTTTATCGTCAGAGATCAGATGCCTGAGCATTATGGTAACGGCAAAAGGGTTTTGCCTCCAGGCGATACCAGTGTACTTATCGGATATTACAAGGATGCCGAACACTACCACTGGATAGAAAAAAAAGGATTATACAATGTCCGGATGAACTCTTCAAGAGGTTCAATAAGGATTGATTCTTTAACTGCTGATGCATCATATCTTTTACTTCACACTGAAGCGGAATTGAATGCCGGTTCCCTGTGGAGAATAAAAGAAAAGGGTCCGAGAGTTTTTTCAAAAGATCAAATGTTGAAAACCGGATATACAAGACCTTCTGGTGATTCTTACCTTGTTTATAGAGTTGAGATGGTAACTGATGATGCTTTTGATAACGTAGAATGGGATCTAACAAAGCTTGAAAAATATGAAGGCGGTCGGAAATCGGCTTTTCCTTTTGCTGTAACTCTGACAGAGTTGATGTTAGCGAAGGTTCAGAAATAAGGCAAAATTACACGAGCTTCCCCTGACCCAATAAAGTGCTACTGAAAGAAAAGTTTTTCAGCAATTAGTATCTTGAGCGATAGTTATGCTGAACTGGAAGTACTTCATGACGCTGAACTCAGGTGTGGTTTATTCTCCACGATCCAGACAAACGGCTGATAAACGTTTTCAGCTGTTACTTTAAATCATTCTGATTATCTGGAGGTATGAATGACTTGGCTGGTCACAGCGGAACATGATCAATATTGTCAAACAGTTCCAGAAAAGGGGTGTGGGCTTCCGATCAATCAATGACGGATGCACCGATACCACTACGGCGTCCGGTAAAATGATTTTCTATATCTTCAGTACTCTGGCTCAATTTGAATGCCGGTTGATTCAGGAGTAGTCAGACATGCCTGAAGGTATCAAGGACGAGAGCCCAAAAAGATGAGTATTGGTGTCGGTGAGATCTGAGCAACGCTTAAAACTTCACGGGTGAGTTATATTATCGGTACTTGTTATTTTAGGGTATAATAACGATATTTATTCATTATAAAATGCATTATTATCAATACACTTGATTCGCGAAATAAATCAGACCCATGTTGCGCTATGCTGAAGAAGTCATATAATGACACTTAACCGAAATCGATTTGACAAATCTGATACCGAACACTCCACCCTTATCCGGCTTGCTGCATGCCCTGCGGGAACTGATTCAGCAAGGCCGACAGCAGGCCCTGCACGCTGTGGACAGGGTGCAGGTGCAAACCTGCTGGGAGATTGGCCGCCATATTGTAGAGTTTGAGCAGGGTGGCGAGGCACGCGCAGCTTATGGCAAGAAGCTGTTGTCGCGACTGGCGGAATCTTTGACCCGTGAGTTTGGCAAGGGGTTTGATGCAACTAATTTGCGGCACATGCGAGGTTTTTATCTTGCTTTTCCAATTCGCGACACAGTGCGTCGCGAATTGAGCTGGTCGCATTATCGGACACTGCTGCGAGTCACGAGCAAGGAAGCCCGAGAGTGGTATCTGAACGAATCTGCCTTGCAGAACTGGAGCGCCCGCGCACTGGATCGGCAGATTGGCACGCTCTATTTCGAACGATTGGTGCTCAGCAGCGACAAGGCCAGCGTGAAGGCTGAGGCTGCTGCCAATATTGCGGCTTTGCCTCAAAGTCCCCGGGAGTTCGTGCATGACCCCGTGATGCTGGAGTTCCTTGGTCTGCCTGGCACGGGCAAGCTGCTGGAGTCAAAGCTGGAACAGGCACTGATGGATAAGCTGCAAGCTTTTTTGCTCGAACTGGGCAAGGGCTTCGCTTTTGTTGCCCGACAGCAGCGCATCAGTACCGAGTCACAGGACTTTTATATCGATCTTGTTTTTTACAACTATCTGCTCAAGTGCTTTGTGCTGATTGATTTGAAGAGCGGCAAGCTCAACCATCAGGACATAGGGCAGATGGACATGTATGTGCGCATGTATGACGACCTCAAACGCGGCGAAGGTGACAATCCTGCTGTTGGCATTATTTTGTGTTCGCAAAAGGACGAGTCTGTGGTTCGCTATTCGGTATTGAATGGCAGTGAACAGTTATTTGCCAGCCGCTATAAATTGGTATTGCCATCCGAAGAAGAGCTGCGAAAGGAGCTGGAGCGGGAACGTACGCTGTTATTGGAGGAGGCAGAAGAGTATAATGCGGATAGGAGCGACAACGAGTAAAGATGCAATAGAGTTAGTCGGGTCATCTTTTGATGGCGGAATGTCGTTGGCAAAGGCAGGTATTATTTCAAGTAGATAAGTGTTCTGGCAATTTTGTCTCGTAATTCAGGCGACACCGCAACTTCATCAGCATACGTTTTCCATTGCGCTACCGTTGCATTGATTTCGTCAATTGCCTCTGTTGCTTTTTTATTGTTGATGGATTTGCCGATGATCAAAAGGTCTTCTTTTGTAATGTTCGTTCGTTTCCCGTTGATGCTCAAGGCATGCTGACTTACCCATTGGTGATTGGGCTGCCAGGCATGGCAGACATCGTAAGCTGGCGCCAGTTCCCATTTGGCATCTTTCTTTAACCGGAACGAAAAGTTTTTGGTATGGTCGTCGCAGTTTCGTGCGGCTACGTTAAAAACCATTCTTCTGAACATTTGCTCTGCGTCAGGGTAGGGAAGTTTCAATTCACGCATGGTTTGAAAAAGCTGCTCATAGCTGAAACTCATGACTGAGTTGTAGTCAAAGTGCTTCAATGCGCAGAAGGTTTGAAGGTGGTGTTTCGTTGAACCGCCTTCCCGGTCGAAGCGTTTGGTCATAAAGTGTGCTCTGCCGTTTTCTTCAAGCAATCGGGATGGCATCATGGTTATACCGCAGGCCGTTGCCATCTTGTAATACGCCATTTCCACCCTTCCATAGCCATGACTGGTTCCCAATTGCACGTCACTCACTCCGTCCAGCTTTACAAGCCAATGCTCGAAACCTTTGGGAGCATTGGTCTGGCCGGAGCGGACTTCTCCTGTTTTTACGTTGTATGCAATCACGGCCTTTGGTCGTGCGCCGCCAGCCGAAGTACCGATACGAAGAATTTCCGATATCGCCTTTTTTTCATCCGCTTGCAGGTTGGCGGTAAAGGCCTCTTTTTTGAAGAGCATGTTTTTTGCAATCTCCACCAGAGTCTCTATCTCGACGGAAAAGGTTCTTTTGCTCTCTTTCCAAGTCGCCGGTTCGAACTCCAGAGCACCCATACCCCGGGTGCCGATAAAGCAAAGCATCTCCACCGGATTCATGCTGTTCTGCGGGCGGCCTTGCTGTGCTAACCAGAGGTTGATCAACTCATTTCCGTATCTGTCGGGCAGGACGTCGGCGAGTAATCCCGGCAATCCTTTGAAGGTATCAAGGGCTGGTTCGGCCTTTTTACGCAAGGCAGGAAAGGCATAGGTGCTCTTGGGGGCGGAGAGGGGTATATGCAGGGGCGCAAGATCCCATCCTTTCGACTTGAATCTGGAAGCATATTCAAACGTAGCCAGGCCGGAGAGTTCGTCCCAGGCTACGGCACCCGCCAATTCCCCCCATATTTTAACTTCCGCTACGTTCATCCTTTACCATTCATGTTCCGTTGTATCGTCGCCCTGTTTTCCTCTTGCTCTTTGTCTTTTTTCTTTCTGCATTTTGGCCATCGCCAATGGACTGATGCGCTGCTCAACCACAAAAGCCGCCATTACCTGCAACTGGTCCAATACTCTTAGTACCTGAATTAAGGTGGTCAGGGTAACCGTTTCACCACGTTCCAGTAAACTCAGGGTTGACCGACTGATACTGGCCGCATGAGCAAGCGCATCCTGGGTTTTGTTCTGCTCCAGGCGATGGTGCCGCACAAAAGCACCTATATGCTCAGTCAGCGCCTTGTCACTCATTGACGCCCAGTTGGTGAATGATGTTTCAGTCATAAAGCTCTTATTTACCCACTAATGCATGAATTGCCACTCAAATATACCGGTATTTGAACAGAAATCAAATTAGGTGAATGGCTTATCATTCGCTATCGATAATATCCGTCTTATTGCATGAGTAATAAGGCATTAAGGGCAATAAAATGAGATGCCGTCCGCTCTTTGATTTTTGGATGCTTGATGGCGGTTCCTGTTTATAAAAGACTTCACCTCCACTGCCGTGCAGGATCAGATGACCCCGTTTGAGCAGATTGGGAAATGTACCTTCAGGTTGTCGCGGCTGACGTCAGTTAGTTTCTGCTATTGACTTGTGCGTCTATAGTAAGGTTCATCTGTTCCTTTAAAATTCTCAATCGTTCAGCCGCCTCTGGATCGCCTAAAGCTTCCTGCAGCCTCAATACTGCGCTTTTCGCATAAAAACCGCCTTTCGGTTCCAACTGCATGCGCTTTTCGGTCACTCCAATTTCAATGCTGGCAATTTCTACAACTTCCAGAAGCTCATCTGAAAGTGTCGGGTCTTTTCTCATCATCTTCAAGGCGTTATAAGCCTCTTTGTACTGCCCGGCCTCAATCTGGTTAATAATGTTTTGTAGTGGTGTGATCATGGTTTTGTTATTCTGTTTTTTAACTTTTGCGATGTAATCTATATGGGATTTCAAGCGTTGGCCTGGGACTTTTCTACACCCCGTCATGCGTCGATAATTTTTTCCAGCAGACAAATCCTGTAAAGCGAAACGCCGGTCTCCTACTGAAAAAAATCTACAGTTAATCGACTTTTTTCCGATTAACTGTACGAAAGATAGCGCCGATAACACAGGAAAAAAAGAATCATCAAACTTTTAGTATCTCTTAGCTAAACCTCGTCTGATGAGATGAGATTATTGACGATTAGCTCCGAACATTGTCAATGTTGATTTCGTTTTTGCTTTCATTTCAGGAGATAGCTATCATTGATGATTATATCTTGAGCTTTTACACCCATCATCCAGCCTGCCGAGGCAAAGCCATAATGCAGCAACTGAACCACATCACTGTCGCACTCTCCAGCACTAACCTCATCGAGGCAAGCGCCGGGACGGGGAAGACCTATGCTATTGCGTCGCTCTATCTGCGGCTGCTGGTGGAGCAGGAGCTGTTGCCGGAGCAGATTCTTGTGGTGACCTATACCGAGGCGGCAACGCAGGAGCTTCGTTCGAGAATCCGCACTCGTATTCGTGAGGCGCTTGAGGTTATGAAGGGTGCTGAGACAACGGACGCATTTCTTGAAGAGCTGCACGAAAAGGCCTCTCAAGGTGGCATGAAAAAGGTGCGCGATCTCCTTGAGCGGGCTCTCGGCGCCTTCGATACCGCTTCGATTTTCACCATTCACGGCTTCTGCCTTCGGGCATTGCAGGATAACGCCTTTGAGAGCGGTTCTCTTTACGATACCGAGTTGGTAACTGACCAGACAGGGCTGCTTCGCGATATTGTGGAGGATTTCTGGAGAATGCACTTTTTCAGGGAGCCTGCGCCGCTGCTTGGTTATACCCTGCGGAATCGCCACTCTCCTGAAACCTTCCTCTCGCTCCTGAAAAATCTTCATGCTGGTACCGGGGTAAAAGTTATTCCCGACTTCAGTGACGAGGAGATAATCACGCTCGACAAGGAGTGCAGCGCTGCCTACGCAGAGACAAGCGATCTCTGGCAGCATGAACGCGAGAGCATTACAAAGCTCTTGACAACAGACAAAGGGCTGAAGCGGTCGCAGGAGACTTATAGGGCAGACCTGCTTGAGCCGCTCTTTGCTGACATGGATGCTTTTGTTGCTGCCGGCAACCCTTATGACCTCTTTGCCGACTTTAACAAGTTTACGGCAAGCGCCATCAGTGAAGGAACGAAGTTGAAAAACACTCCGCCGGTTCATCCTCTCTTCGGGAGCTGCCAGCGGCTGCATGATGCGGTGCAGAGACGCTTTCTAGCTCTCAAGGCTGAGCTGGTTCGCTTTTACCGGAAGAGCCTGCCTCTCCGCAAGCGTGCCAGCAATGTCCGCTTTTTCGACGACCTGCTCGAAGATCTCTATCGTGCGCTCCTCTCCGACGGCGGGGGAGCAATACTTGCGGGATTGCTCCGGGTAAAGTACCGGGCGGCGCTGATTGACGAGTTTCAGGATACTGATCCGGTGCAGTATGAGATTTTCAGAACCATCTACGCTGGCTCTGATTTGCCGCTCTTTCTTATCGGCGACCCGAAACAGGCGATCTACAGCTTCCGTGGCGCCGATATCTTCGCCTACATGCGGGCGGCCCGAGAGGTGAGTGAAGAGCGTCGTTTTACCCTGACTGATAACTGGCGCTCTGCGCCGCCGCTGCTTGATGCCTTCAATACCTTGTTCGATAACGCAAGGCGACCCTTTCTCTACGATGAAATTTTCTACCATCCTCTTGCGGGTAACCGGGAGTTGAACGACAGCGAGAAGGAGCCGATGCAGCTCTGGTTCATGGACTCCGGGGATGAAAAGGGCGGGGTATGGACGGTTGAGGATGCTGGCGCTTTTGCTTCCGAAGGGGTTGCCGGTGAAATTGTGCGTCTTCTGCAGGATGGTGGAACCCTTGTGGGAGGCAAAACTCTCACCGCTGGAGACATTGCCGTGATTGTGCGCACCCATCGGCAGGCGGCCATGGTGCTCAGCGCCCTTGGTGTACGCGGCATTGCGGGGGTTATGCGGAGCGACAAAAGCATCTTTGCAACGAGGGAGGCCGAAGAGCTGCGAATCCTGCTCTCTGCGCTTGGCGATCCGTCAAATGAACCAAAGGTACGTGCTGCGCTGGTGAGCGATCTCCTCGGCAGGTCAGGCAACGAGATTGCCACGTTGCTTGATGATGAGGAGTTGTGGACGGAGCGCCTCAGGTCGTTCCGCCACTACCATGAGCTTTGGCTTCAGCGGGGTTGTATGGTGATGAGCCGTGAGCTGATGGCCAGCGAGGGGATTCGCGGGCGCCTGCTCGGTTATCCTGATGGAGAGCGGCGGCTCACCAATATTCTGCATTGTTTTGAGCTGCTCCATGGGGAGGAACATGAGCATGGATTGGGCATGGAGGGGCTGATTGCCTGGTTCAGCGAACGGCTTGGGGCTGAGGAGGAGCAGGAGGAGTACCAGATTCGCCTTGAAACGGATGAGGCAGCGGTCAAGATTGTCACCATCCATGTCAGCAAGGGGCTTGAGTATCCGGTGGTCTTTTGCCCCTTTCTCTGGGGCGGCGTAAACCACAAGGGCGAGGTGGTGATGTTCCATAATGAGCAGTGGCAGCTCGTGAAGGATTTCGGCTCCTCCGATATTGACCTTCACCGCTCTCTGGCCGGAAAGGAGTCGCTGGCGGAGAGTCTCCGGTTGCTCTATGTGGCGCTGACCAGAGCGAAGTATCGCTGCTATCTTGTAACGGGCAAAACCCGTGCGGACACCACTCCCGTCAACTATCTGCTTCATGCTTCGGGTGAGACAAGGGGAAAGGAAAACCCGACGACGGCTCTGGTGGCCGAGATGAAAGGCATGTCAGCAGCAACGATGGCCTTACAGTTGCAGAAGTTTGCCGAAAGTTCAGGGGGAACAATCGGCTTCAGGCGGATGAATCGCCCGGCACCTGGTGAGAACTCACTTCATCCCCCTACAACCAGGGTGTCTGAGCACCCAAGTCTGCGCCACTTCAGCGGAAGGGTAGACACTGGCTGGCGCGTCTCAAGCTTCACCTCTTTCAGTCGCCACGAATCGGGGCAGGAACAGCAGAGCGCTGAGCTGCCTGATCGAGATGAGACGCGTCAGGCAGGGGAGGTGCCGATGACAACCGCTGGCGGGCAGAGCATTTTTACCTTTCCGAAGGGTGCGCAGGCGGGCATCTTTATGCACGGAATTTTTGAAAAGATCAATTTTGCTTCGCCCTCTGAGGAGTCGATTCATGAACTGGTGGTGCAAGGTCTGGAACGGTATAATTATAAAACGGAGTGGGAACCGCATATTACCGGAATGGTGCATAACGTGCTCAGAACGCCACTTTCGTCGCCTGACGCTCTCTTTACCCTTGGCACGCTCAAGAAGGGAAACTGGAGTGCTGAGCTGGAGTTTTTCTTTCCTCTCAGGTTTATCAACTCCTCAGTGCTTGGCGAGCTTCTTGCTCGTCACGGTTTTTTGTCCGGCGGGATTGACCTTGCCAAACTTGCAGAAGCTCTCCACTTCAAACCGGTCAAGGGAATGCTCATGGGATTTATGGATATGGTTTTTGAGGAGGGAGGGCGCTTCTATCTGCTCGACTGGAAATCAAACCATCTTGGCAACTCCCTTGATGACTACGGGCAATCTTCCTTGACACAGGCGATGCAGAGCAATCTCTATCCGCTCCAATACCTGCTTTATACGGTGGCGCTTCATCGCTATCTTTCTCTGAGGGTCAAGAACTACCGTTATGCCACCCATTTCGGCGGCGTGATTTACGTTTTTCTTCGCGGGGTTAGCCGGGAGAAGGGAGAGAGCAGAGGATTTTTCCGTGACCTTCCATCCGAAGGGCTGATTCAGGCATTGACCGATATTCTCATTGAGGAGGAAGGATAATCCTATGACCATTGAGTTTCAGGAGAGGGCTATTGATCGCCATTTTGCAGCCTTTATCGGCAAACAGACCTCCGGTGAGGTCAATGAGATCTTCCGGCTTGTGGTCTCTCTTGCCAGCAGCGCTATAGGGCGGGGTAATCTCTGCCTGAACCTTGCCGATATTGCAGGTCAGACCGTCAATTTGAACGGGAGAGAGCTGCTGCTGCCCCGGTTTGATGCGCTCCTGGAGTTGGTGAGAAGTATGTCTGTCGTCACTGGCCCGGGGAAGCACCATCGTCCGCTGGTGCTTGATGCCGCAGGCCGCCTTTATCTCTATCGGTACTGGCGATACGAGCATGATCTTGCCATGACGATTCTTGAGAAAGCTGCTGCAGTTCAGGAAGTATTTGATGAAATAAAACTTCAGGATCCGATCGAAAGACTTTTTCCGGATAGTGACGATCATCGCCAGAAAGAGGCTGCGACGGTTGCTCTGCGGAGGCAGTTTTGTGTTATCTCCGGAGGTCCGGGAACCGGGAAAACTTCGACGGTTGTCCGTATTCTTGCGCTGCTGCTTGAACAGGAGGGAGGCACAAAGCAACGGATTGCCATGGCCGCCCCGACTGGCAAGGCCGCCGCGCGACTGAAACGATCGGTCAACGATATCCGCCAAACACTGAACTGCTCCGATGAGGTGAAGCTGGCAATTCCGGACAATGTCGTCACTATCCAGCGTCTTCTTGGCAGTATCTCAGGTTCGACGCGCTTTCGCCACTCAGCCAGAAATCCGCTTCCTTATGACACCATTATTATCGATGAAGCATCAATGGTTGCCCTCCCGCTGATGAGCGCCCTTGTGGCGACGCTCAAACCAACTGCCCGACTGATTCTTCTTGGCGACCGTGATCAGCTCGCCTCGGTTGAGGCCGGTGCGGTACTTGGTGATATTTGCAGCGCCGGAGAGGAGAGCCCCGCTTCGCCGCTCTCTACTTCACTTGTTGTACTCGAAAAAAACTACCGTTTTCAGCCGGGAAGCGGCATTGCTGAAATCAGCCGGGCGGTTAATGCCGGCCAGGAGATGGTGGCGCTGGAGCTTTTGAAAGCCAAAACACTGAGTATTATCTGGCAGGAGATGCCTGCTCCTGAAAATCTACGAACTGCTCTGGTTTCAGCAGTGGCCGAAGGCTATCAAGGGTATCTTGAAGCAGCCTCTCCTGCTGAAGCGCTGGAGCGATTTGACCGGTTTCGCATTCTTTGCGCCCTGCGTGACGGCCCTTACGGTGTGAGTGGCCTCAACAACATAATCGAAAAAATTCTTGCCAGAAAAGGACTGATTGCTCCGTCAAGCCTCTTTTATTCTAAACGTCCCGTTCTTGTCACTGTCAACGACTACTCCATGCGCCTCTTTAACGGTGACACTGGCATTCTCTTTCCCGATCCTGATAACGGAGGTCTCTTGAGGGTCTTTTTCCCGAATCCTGAAGGAGGAGTCCGCAGCATACCGCCGGAACGACTTCCCGCTCATGAAACGGCTTATGCCATGACCATCCATAAAAGCCAGGGGTCAGAGTTTGACCGAATATTGATGCTTCTTCCTCCGGTTGACAGTGATCTTCTGACGCGGGAGCTGATCTATACCGGCATGACCAGAACGAAAAAAACTATTGAACTCTGGGCAAATAAAGAAGTATTTTTCTCTGCTGTAAGGAGAAAAACAGAAAGAAATTCTGGTTTGAGAGATGCTCTGCGCTGGAAATAAATAAAAAGATCGTCAGATACATAGAGACCTTATTACTAAACAACTTTTAACAACAGGAGAATACACATGAAAAGAAGCATTTGGCTGGCTGCCGGAATTGCGGGAATGTTACTCGGTAATCCCGCAGCCGATGCGTGTGCGGAAGTGAGCATCCATATCGGAGGAAGGGAAAAACCTTCATTTTTTCTCAGTACCCGACCAGACTTTATAAGCCTGTCGGATTACGGGTTCTCAATATCCGTAGGGAGTCCTTATGATATCATCTTGTATAGAGAACTCTACTACATCAATCAAAACGGTATATGGTACTGTTCTCCCAATTACCGTGGGCCATGGGCTATTGTTCGCGAGAACAGACTTCCCTACAGAATCAAAAGCCGCCGCTGGGAGGACATAAGGAGAACACGGGATATCGAATATCGCAGGCATAACGACAGGTTCGACCACAACAGGGATAACCGTGATCAGCGTTTTGACGGTCGCAATGACAGGGGTCCCCGCTTTGACGACAGAAGCCGTGGCAATAACAATGATCAACGTTTTAATGACAACAATCGGGATCAGAGGAACAACGATAATCGCGGGCCAAACAATCCGCCCCCTGACAATCGACCAAAAGAAGGAAGCAAAAACAATCAGCCTTCTGATATTCGGCCAAATGATGGCGGCAAACACAATCAGTCTTCTGACAATCGAGCAAAAGAAAAGAACAAAAACAATCAGCCATCTGACAATCGGCCAGATGATGGCGGCAAAAAAAACTGATTGATTTTTTGATAAAGTTTATGCAAAGGGGAGATACAGCTATCTCCCCTTACTGTTATCCAAAACAGGCGAAAGGAATTCTCTCTCCGCACTCTTTGTCTCTCTCCAAAATTTTCAGTAAACTCTCTTTTAATCAACAGAGATCATTATGCTTAAATTTATTTTGGTGATGGCCGCTCTCTGTGCATCACTGTCCGGGTGCTCTGAATACAAATACCAGATTGTTGGAGCAGGAAACGCGTGTGCGTACAAGATAGATCGCGAAACTGGCCATGTTTGGTTTGTTTCACCTGACGGGGAGCGGAAGCTTGCTAATGTTCCATAGGATTTGCCGTAGTAAAAACGGATCAGCCACTCTATGCAGTTGAACGCTTCTTGCCTATTCTCTTCAGTCTCTGACAAGTTCCGTTGCCCATGTTATGATGCATCCTGATCCTCTGAGCATGGCCGCAACGCTACAATACTTTTCTATCGAAAGACGGGCGGCCTTTTCAAGTTCGTCCTGACTGCAATCGGGACTTTCCAGGTGATAGTTGAGATGAATCGAGGTAAAAACCTTCGGATGCTCTTCTGACCTTTTGGCATCAAGGGCGACCTCAAGGATAATTGGCTCTTTTCTCATTTTCCGAAGAATGCTGATAATATCCATCATGGAACAGGCACCAAACGCTTCGAGCACCGTCTCCATCGGCGAGGCTGCCGAATCGGTACCTGAAAATGCGACAGAGGTATCAAACATTGTTGTATGGCCCTTGTCATTTATGCCGGAAATCGGCATTTTCCTGTCATAAGTCACCGTTGCGTGCATAAGAAGAGATATATGTTATTGTTGTTTTTTTGGCTCCCAGTAACATCGTCTCGGGGAGACAATCAGTTGCTCATCTTTCAGAGCTTTCATAGCCTTGTCAACCTCTTTACGATCCAACCCGGTAAGTTCTGTAATTTTACCTGCGTTCAGTGGTTCGCTCTCTTTTTTCAGTACCTCAAGAATAATATCTTTTGCTCCCATCTCTGCTCCATTGTTTTAAAAAGTAAGATTCGTCGTTCGCTTCCAGCAAAATCGCTTATAAGAGCACAAGTTATTTGTACATTAACGGTTGTTTTGATCTCAAACAAAACACGATGGGCAAACAACGGGTACGGTAAAAGAACGAGGTAACATAACTCAAAGCACTGAATGAAGCAAGAGAGGAGATAAGGCATTGATTGATGGCCCAGGTAAAACGGTGCAATTCTGCATGTTGAAGGGAGATATCCCATGAGAGATATAGTGAACAACATTCATCTCCAGTCTGAAGGAAAAACACTTGAATTTAAAAGAGATAGTGCTTCGCCGACACTGTTGATGAAAACGCTGGTTGCTTATGCCAATGCTGCGGGTGGGCGCCTGATCATCGGCATGGGCGACGACAGGCAGATTGTGGGCGTCAAAGATCCTCTCGATGAAGAGGAGAAGCTTCGGAGCCTCATTGCAGATTCCATTACCCCTCATCTGGTTCCCAATATAGAGCTTGTCACTATCCACGACACAACCCTGCTGGTAATAGAGGTATTTGTGAGCGCTTTACGGCCCCATTGGCTGAAGTCCGAAGGACAGGAGCAGGGCGTCTATGTCCGCATTGGAGCATCAAATATCCGCGCCGATATATCATTGATCGCTGAACTGGGCCGGGCGGCGGAGGGTATATCCTATGATGAAATGCCCATGCCGGAACTGAGCAAAGATGATCTCGATCTGGCGGCAGTCCAGAAATGTTTTGCCGGGGAATGGAAACTCGACGAACAGTCGCTGGTTACCATCAAGCTCCTCACCTCTTACCAGCGAAGACTGGTTCCTACAAGAGGAGCTGTGCTGCTCTTCGGTAAAGAGCGGGCACTGCACTTTTCCTCTGCATGGATACAATGCGCTCGATTTACCGGTGCCGACCGGGCTGTCATATTCGACTCTGTCGATATCTACGACCACCTCCCTCTGGCGGTTGAAAGTATTATGGATTTTATTAAAAAATTCGCTTCAGGAGAGGCATCAGGGACGCTCCCTCTTTTGAGAGAGGCTGTTATCAATGCACTGCTCCATGCTGACTACTCCCGGCGCAGTGCTCCCATCCGTATCTCTTTTTTTGATGACCGTATTGAAATAGAAAATCCAGGCCTTCTGCTTGCCGGTATGACCCTTGAGTCCATGAAACAAGGCACATCGAGAATCCGTAACCATGTTATTGCCAGAGTCTTCCGTGAGCTGAATCTTGTTGAGCGGTGGGGCAGTGGCATATTCTCCATTTTTAAAGAATCCGGGGCTCTGGGGTTGGCAGGACCGCAGATTATGGAATTCGCTGCGCGGATACGGTTGACAGTCTTTCTGGCAGCTCCAGTTTCCGTTTTTGCAAAAAAAGCACAAGATAGGGCACAAGTTAAAATAACGCAAAAAGCACAAGTCGACAACCAATACAGGGCACAAGTAAAGGCCCAAGTCGGGGCGCAGGTAAGGGCACAAGTTGATATGCACATTCTCTCCCTATGCTCAGATAATCCCCTTTCATCAGCGGATATTGCTGCTGCGATGGGGCACAAGCAATTGAGTGGCAATCTGCGAAAAGCACTCCCGCGCCTGAGGGAATCCGGGTTGCTTGCCTACACCATCCCTGAAAAACCAAACAGCCGTTCACAGAAATACCGGCTGACTGCAAAAGGCAAGGCGTTGCTTTCAAAACAACATCCGGGAGCCATCAGATTGTGAAAAAAAATAATGTCTCTCTCTCTCTCGGTGTGGTTATCACCGGAGGAACCAAAGGATTGGGATATGCTCTTGCTTCGGAGTTTCTTGCCGCTGGTGACCGTGTCGTTATTTGTGGCCGAAATTTGCAACAACTGGAGGCGGCATTACAGGCGCTTCGGCTGGCTGTGCCAGAGGGTGAGATTTATGGCCTTGGGTGCGATGTTGGCGATCCTTCTGCCGGAAGATTACTTGCGGATTTCGCTGTTTCCAGGCTTGGAAGAGTGGACCGCTGGATTAACAACGCCGGTACTGCGGGCATGTTGAAAAGAGCGTTATGGGAGCTGGATGCGGACGATATTCTTGAAACATGCACGACAAATCTCGTTGGCTCTCTCCTTATGTGCGCCGAAGCTGTCACTGTTATGCAACGTCAACCATCTTCCCGGAAACCATGCTACCATATTTTTAATATGGGCTTTTCAATGACAGGGGCCGCCTTGTCACGTTCGGCAGTACCACACAAGGCGTCAAAAAGGGGAGTCGCTGAATTGACCCATTTTCTCTCCCGGGAGTTGAAATCGGCAGGAGTAAAGAGTATTGGTGTCCATGAGCTGAGTCCCGGGCTTGT
>CAISRC010000119.1 GCA_903887845.1 uncultured Chlorobiaceae bacterium | reverse complement strand
TGAATATATTGAAGTGTTTTACAACAGGAAAAGGAAGCACTCAACATTAGGGTATAAATCGCCTGTTGAGTTTTTACGTTATAAACAACAACCAAAAGCTATGGCTTCTTAGGGTGTCCATTTTTTTGTTGCAAGTTCAGGGCATTAGCGCCTGCGAAAGGCGCGACGCTCAGGGAGAGTACGGTCATCAAGGTGTATCGAAACTTCCTGGGAGCAAATTGGCGGCGGAAAAGCTTGGCGAAAAATCTCGCTGAATGTTCCAAAACAAACTCTTGATTATCCCGTTGAGCCATCTTCATTTTTTTTGTTTGATTTTCTGTTCCGCAAAAAGTCTCCCTCATATGCTACCAATTTATCGAAAATATGGAAAGAAAAGTATCGTTAAGGAGCGAATTCTTCAAAGACAAGTTCAGGGTTTCTGCTTTGGCACTATCCAACGTTTCATTTTGCTTTGGGTTCGTTTTGTTTTCAAACCCTTTGAGCAGGATAGGGTTAACAGCAGTGCTGGTTTGTTTACTCGCAGGTTTCACGATTTTTTTACAGCACCAGCCCGCTTGAGAGGAAAAATATAGCCCCTGTATTGGATGGACCAACGCTCAGTCGGTCAATGCACGGTAAGGCCGCAGTGCTTTTGCTATAGAACGATTCATTCTCTATCTTATCCCATTAAAACCGGCTTGAACTGATGATTTTTACTGAATTTGTTCCCCCCTTGTTACTTACTGTCGGTTTTTGAAATTGTTAATTTATTCAAAATAAAATGGATAGAATGGCTGGCGCAAATATAACCGATAAATTTATTGTTGTTGGCGATAGAGTATTAATCAAACCGAAATCTCTGGACGAACGGACAAAATCGGGAATTTATCTTCCCCCTGGCGTTCAGGAAAAAGAGAAAATCCAGACAGGTTATATCATAAAAACTGGACCGGGTTATCCTGTCGGTCCACCTCCGGAGTCTGACGAACCATGGAAAGAACGGGTTTCAACTGCCCAGTATATTCCTTTGCAGGCAAAGGTCGGTGATATGGCTATTTTTATTCAGAATAGCTCTTATGAGATTGAGTATGAAGCGGAGCGATATATTATTGTTCCGAATTCGGCTATTCTGCTTTTAATCAGGGAAGATGACGATCTTGACTACTACCTCAGATAAGCATACCAATATCCCTGTTTGTAACACATTGTACATTTTGCCCATGACCATAGATTTTGATTCAGACAATGCTGCTCAAGGCAATTATTCGCATGAAGAGCTGTTCGTGCGGATCAATGCCCTTAAAAAAGAGATGAACGCTCTTGTTCTTGCTCATTACTATACGCTTCCGGAAATACAGCATGTTGCCGATATTGTTGGCGACAGTCTCGCTCTTGCCCGTGCGGCTGAAAAAAACGATGCCGATGTCATTGTTTTTGCCGGTGTCTATTTTATGGCTGAAACGGCAAAAATTATTAATCCCTCCAAACTGGTACTGATGCCTGACGCTCATGCAGGCTGCCCGCTTGCTGACAGTTGCCCTGCAGATGAGTTCAGGAAATTCAAGGAGTTGCACCCGGGAGCTGTTGTCATTACTTATATCAATTCGACAGCGGAGATCAAGGCGCTTTCCGATATCACCTGTACCTCGTCCAATGTTGAACAGATTGTTCGTCAGATTCCTGAAAACCAGCCGATTATTTTTGGCCCTGACAGAAATCTCGGTGCCTATATAGCAAAAAAACTTGGTCGGGAGATGATTCTCTGGCAGGGGTACTGTTATGTTCACGAGGCTTTTTCTGAACACTCTGTTCTCAAGGCTTGTGCCGGGCATCCCGATGCTGAACTTGTTGCCCACCCTGAATGCCGTGAAGAGGTGCTTCGTCATGCGGGATTTATCGGGTCAACAAAGGCATTGCTGAACCATACCGCTTTGAGCGCTGCCAATAAATTTATTGTTGCCACTGAACCGGGCATTCTTTATGAAATGCAGAAGCGTTCGCCGGAAAAAACCTTTATTCCTGCGCCCAAAGATCCCGATAATCCCCGGAGTGTCTGCACCCAGATGAAGCAGAATACTCTTGAAAAACTTTACCAGTGTATGCTGAACAGAAAACCTGAGATTGTTGTTGACGAAAAGCTTCGTCTTGCAGCTTTGGGCTCCATCAGGAGAATGCTCGAAATGTCTCCGGGATAAAAGGATGGCTAATGCTGAACATCTGAAACTCCTTCAAGAGGGAGTTCCTGCTTGGAACGTGTGGCGCCAGGAGCATGCAGATATCCGTCCGGATCTGCACGATGCTGTTCTCATGGCTCTCGATTTGCGAGGTGCAAACCTCGCCGAAGCGGACCTTGGTGGTGCGAATCTCGCAAAGGCAAATCTTGTGGCGGCCAATCTTGCGGAAGCTGATTTGCGCGGTGCCGATCTTCGGGGAACTGATCTCAGCAGAACCAACCTCAGCGGAGTCAATTTCAGTAAAAGCACCATTGACATTTTTACGGTCTATCGGGATGTTCAAGGGTGTGATATTGGTGTTAATGGACTTTATTCGCCCCTTACCGACTCAGCTGCCTTGCTGAGAATTGATCCCCCGGGAAACTCAATGCAGGGAGCCAACGCCGATGCGGTTATCGAAAGTCTGCGGCATGCCCGCAAGCTCCACACGTTTTCCCTTTTGCTCGCGGGGATTGCCATGCTCTTTATCGTCATCAAACCAAAAACCATCACGCTGCCCTACCTTGCCGGATCGTTCAAGTTCGATGATATCAGCTACTCTTTTCTGGCCATGATTCTTTCCACCGTGCTTCTGAGTCAGGTCTCCTCCTTTATTGATTCAGCACTGCAAGGGGCTCACTATCTTAACGACCGAAGGTCTGCCATGCTGGTAGGCCATTTTCCCTGGCTGCTCTCAAAGTATGAAAGTGAAGAAGCAAACCGGCGCCAGTCAAAAATCATGCGCTTCTTTCTGGTTTTTCATCCTCTCATTTACCTCTACTTTTTTACGAAATGGGATGTGCTTTTCAGTGGGAGCTGGGAGGTGCTCAGGCAACACTACCAGGAGATGCCGGTCGTCTTCGGTGAGTATCTGATGCCGGTTTTCTATGTTATTCTTATCAAGCTCTGCATTCATATTTTTCGTCTTTCTGAAGGGTTTCAGAAACCGATTCTCTTTGATACCCAGACGGAACGCGGGCGACACTCCGACATGGAACGTCTTGCCGTAGCTGTTGAAAAGCAGGCATCACGAACCGCAGAGCTTGTCGAACTTATGCGCAAAAGGGAAGAGTGAGCCAATTACAAGACCCCCTTCTCGTGAGTATACTTATCAGTTTGTGCATACACCGTCCAGAATTGAGAAGGGGGGAATAACTTTCGATGCGGTTCTAACTGGCTTCTCCTTCACCTACAGGTTCCGCAGTCGTCTTGATTCCATTTTCAAATCCACCACCAGAACCAGAGTAAAGCAGATACATGGGCTTTTCGTTTCTGAGCAGATCAAGGGTGTTCTGAAAGTCGTCCAGGTGGTAATAGAGGTTTACTTGCCCGCCAGACATTCCATCCGCAGGCAAAGCCGACCCATTGGGCTTGAAGATAAGTTGACCGATAAATTTGCCGGCACTCGTCAGCCAGATGCGAGGAGCAAATGTATTTGCAGAATACATAACCTCATAGGCGTCGATTTTTGTGATAGCCATAACCGTTCTTCCTCCTTTTATTGTTGATCAGGTTTTGCTTGGAGCTGAAAAAATTGATTTTACCTCTCTTTTTACACAGTAATTTACTTCTTTTTCATTGAAGCTCATGTGGATTAATACAAATTGTTTTGTTAAAAAGGGAGATTCGGCATTCAATTCTGAAAATAATCTGTGTTGGTGAGCTTCATACCGAGAAAGTGAAACGTGCAAGAGGCAGGAGAGTGCCATAATTTGTTGAATACTTGGTATCTTCTTCTCAAAAGAATTTATCAGTCACAATGGTGTCGTCATTATAATGCGGTCATGCACGCCACCACACAAACAAGGCAAATCATGAAAAGAGTACTCTCCATCATTCGTATTGGCTTGTTTGCCTTCATGACGATGCTGGTTTTTAATCCTGACCCTGGATTGTGTGCTTCATCGCACAGGAAGGCAAATAAAAGACAGAGCATACGGAAAGCCAAGTCATTGAGTCGTACTCATTCCCGTGTGGTTAAACGAGCCGATAGACGTAAAACTGTTGTGTTGAGCGTCGTATCTCCTCCGGATGAATCACTGAGCTTGAACAATCAGGCTTTATTGCTGTATGGTCAAGGTAAATATGCAGAAGCAGAGCCGCTTTATCGTCGTTCTCTGGCGATTCGAAAAAAGCGTTTGGGCACTGAACATCCACTGGTGGCCACAAGTCTGAACAATCTTGCGTTGTTGCTCGATGCGCAGGGCAAGTATGCCGAAGCCGAGCCACTCAGTCGTCGCGCCCTGGTTATCGACGAAAAAGCGCGTGGTACCGGGCATCTCGATGTGGCAACCGATGTGAACAATCTGGCGGCATTGCTGCAGGCGCAGGGCAAGTATGCTGAGGCTGAACCACTCTATCGCCGTTCTCTTGCGATTCGCGAAAAGCAATTGGGCGGGAATCATTCCGATGTTGCACAGAGTCTGAACAATCTTGCCTCAATACTGCAAGACAAGGGCAAATATACCGAAGCAGAACCACTCTATCGGCGTTCTCTTGCGATCAGGGAAAAGTTGATGGGTAATGAACATCCTGATGTGGCGCAGGGCTTGAACAATCTGGCCTCTTTGCTGAAAACTCAAGGCAAGTATGCAGAAGCTGAACCGCTCTATCGGCGTTCTCTTGCGATCAGGGAAAAGCAGTTGGGAGCTGATCATGCTCTGGTGGCCACAAGTCTGAACAATCTGGCTGAGCTCCTGCAGGCGCAGGGCAAATACCCTGAAGCCGAGCCACTCTATCGGCGTTCTCTTGCGATCAGGGAAAAGCTGTTCGGTACTGATCATCCTCAGGTTGCTACGAGCCTGAACAATCTTGCGGGATTACTGCAAGCACAGGGCAAGTATGCAGAAGCCGAGCCTCTTTATCGTCATTCGCTCGCAATCAACAAAAAAGTGCTGGGCGTCAATCATCCTTCTGTGGCCATGAGTTTGAACAATCTTGCAGGATTGCTGCAAGCGCTGGGCAGGTCTGCTGAAGCCCAACCACTCTATCGGCGTGCGCTGGTAATCGACGAAAAAGTTCTGGGCAAAGAACATCCACAGACCATAACTATCAGAGATAATTTTAACTCACGCTCAGTGGAGTTGAAGTAAAAAATGACTGATTAATAGTTGGCTATGAGATGTATTGCATGCTTTTTTATTCCCATACCACAAGAAGTTATGTCGCAGGTAAGATGTTCAGGTACAGTCAGACTCATGCTTTTTTTCTGCCTTCTTGTACTTGGAAGTTGTCAGAAAAGCGACAAGTCAGACGGCTATGGTAATTTTGAGGCAACGGAGATTATTGTATCCTCCGAAGCAAACGGGAAGCTGGAGCTGCTTGATGTTGAAGAGGGGAGACGAATGGCGGCAGGAAGTGTTGTGGCCGTTGTAGATACCACTCAACTGCACTTCAGTCGCACCCAGCTTCAGGCGGAGCGTGAGTCGCTTATGGCAAAGCGGCCAAGCCTTGGTGCCCGGATCGGGGTGCTGCTTGAAGAGCGGCGAAACATCAAGCGCGATGATGACCGCTATCGGAGGCTGGTGAAGGAGGGGGCAGTTCCTTCAAAACAGCTTGAGGATATTGAGAACCGGCTCAGTGTTATCGACAAACAGATTAGCTCTCTCGAAACTGAAAATCCCGGTATTGCCGGGGAGATCAGCGCCAAGGAGGCCCGCATAGCGCAGCTCAACGATCAGATCAAAAAGAGCGTTGTCCGCAATTCGGTAGATGGCGTTGTCTTGACCAGGTATGCCGAAAAGGGTGAGCTGACCTCCTACGGCAAACCGCTTTACAAGATTGCCGACCTTCAGACCATGTTTTTGAGAGTCTACCTGAGCGGCGCGCAGGTGCCGCAGGTGAGGATTGGCGAAGAGGTTGAGGTGCTGATTGATGGAAGCAAAAGCCGGAAAGGGAGAATCACATGGATCTCTGCAAAGGCTGAGTTTACCCCGAAAATTATCCAGACAAGGGAAGATCGGGTGAGTATGGTCTACGCCGTAAAAGTGCAGGTCAACAATCAGGATGGTCGCCTCAAAATCGGGATGCCCGGAGAGATGAGGTTGCTGAAGCGTGGCTCATGAAAGAGGTGGTGACGCTTGCCAATGTTGGCAAGCGCTTTGGCGCTGTTCAGGCGCTTCAGGGGGTGACTATTTCTGTTGGCAAAGGGGAGCTGTTCGGCTTTATCGGCGCTGACGGGGCAGGCAAGACAACCCTTTTCCGAATTCTCGCAACACTGCTGCTTCCCGATGAGGGGAGGGCTGAGGTGCTCGGACTTGATGTGGTACGCTCTTACCGCGATATTCGCAAGCGCATAGGCTACATGCCGGGAAAATTTTCTCTCTATCCCGATTTGAGCGTCGAAGAGAATCTCCGATTTTTTGCCTCGGTTTTTGGCACGACAGTCGAAAAAAATTATGAGCTGATTCGCGATATCTACAGCCAGCTTGAGCCTTTCAAAACGAGACGGGCAGGCAAGCTGTCGGGCGGGATGAAGCAGAAGCTCGCCCTCTCCTGCGCGCTGGTGCATCGGCCCGAAGTGCTTTTTCTCGATGAGCCGACAACCGGTGTCGATGCCGTATCACGCAAGGAGTTCTGGCAGATGCTCCGCCGCCTCAGGGAGCAGGGGATGACTATTCTCGTCTCAACACCCTACATGGATGAAGCGGTGCTCTGCGACCGGATTGCCTTCATGCAGGAGGGGAAGATGCTTGCCCTCGATACCCCGACGGGCATTACCACCCTCTTCCGCAAGCCGCTCTTTGCAATTCGAGCCAGTGATACCTGGGGGCTGCTCTGTGTCTTGCGAGCCTCTCCCGATGCGGCCTCCGTCTACGCCTTCGGCAGCGCCCTGCACTATTCCGACAACCGTCCCTCCGCTAGGGCAGATGAGCTGCTTGCTGCTCTTCAGGCTGATGGGTTTACAGATGTCTCGGTGTCGGTGATTCAACCCGGCATTGAAGATACCTTCATTGCGCTCATGGAAGAGAAACAGGGGAGCGTCGATGAGTGAGCCGGTGATTCATACCGACAAGTTGACCAAGCGGTTTGGCGGTTTTGTGGCGGTTGATGCGCTCTCACTCACCATCTCCGGGGGAGAGATTTTCGGTTTTCTCGGAGCGAACGGGGCTGGCAAGACCACTGCAATCAGGATGCTGACCGGTCTTCTCGCTCCCACGTCCGGCAAGGCCACGGTTGCTGGCTTTGACCTCTATAGCGGCTCTGAGGGAGTAAAACGGAATATCGGTTACATGAGCCAGCGCTTCTCCCTCTACGAAGACTTGACAGTGCGCGAGAATATCCGCTTCTTTGCCGGTATCTACGGCCTCACCAATCAGGCCATCAAGGAGAAGAGCCGCCAACTGCTTGATTCGCTCAAGCTTGTGGCGGTTGCTGATACCAGGCTTGCGTCGCTTCCCCTCGGCTGGAAACAGAAGCTCGCCTTTTCCGTCGCCATCCTGCATGAGCCAAAGATTGTCTTTCTTGACGAGCCGACCGGCGGGGTCGATCCGGTGACCAGGCGGCGCTTCTGGGACATGATCTATGAAGCTTCAAAGCAAGGCTTGACCATTTTTGTCACCACCCATTACATGGATGAGGCCGAATATTGTGACCGTCTCTGCATCATGGTGGATGGAAAGGTGGCAGCGCTTGACCGGCCTGATGCGATGAAGCGCACTTTCGGGGTTGAGAGCATGAACGAGGTGTTTATTCAGCTTGCCAGATCGAAGAAAACGGAGTGAAGGGAATGCACAGTTTCAGAGGCTTTCTGCTCAAGGAGTTTTATCACATTTTTCGTGACCGCAGAATGGCGGCCATTCTTTTCGGCATGCCGCTTATCCAGTTGCTCCTCTTTGGTTTCGCCATTCGCAACGAGATTCAGGAGGTCAATCTCGGGATATACGACCAGTCGCATGATGCTGTTACCCGGGAGATTACCGACAAATTTGCCTCCTCGGGTTACTTTGTCATGACGCAGGAGCTGCACTCCAGGGCAGAGATTGAGCATGCTTTTGCGGAGGGGAGCATTGCTGAAGCGATTGTTTTTGAGCCGGGCTTCGCGACACGCATGATACGGGAGGGGAGGGCGAACGTGCAGGTGTTGACTGACGGATCGAACCCCAACATCTCAAAAATTATCACCGGCTATACTACCTCGGTGTTGCAGGATTATCGGAACACGGCACTCAGAACGGCAGAGGTGGGCGTTGAGGCAGTGCCGCTCATGATGTTCAACCCTGAGCTGAAAAGTGTCAACCTCTTTGTGCCGGGTCTGATGGCGCTTATTCTCATGCTGGTCTCCGCGCTGATGACCTCCATCAGTATTACACGAGAGAAAGAGAGCGGCACCATGGAGGTGCTGCTGGTCTCGTCTCTCAGGCCGGTGGAAATCATTGTCGGCAAGGTGGTACCCTATTTTCTGCTTGCCTTTGTCAATGTGGTGACGGTCGTGGCGCTCGCCTCTTTTGTCTTTGGCGTGCCCTGCAGGGGAAGTGTAACGCTGCTCATGCTTGAATCGCTGCTTTTTATTGTCACAGCGCTTTCGCTTGGCATCTTCATCTCCACCATTACCAGCTCACAGCAGGTGGCCATGATGATCTCCCTCGCAGGTCTGTTGCTGCCGACCATCCTTCTTTCTGGCTTTATTTTTCCCGTGGCGAGTATGCCGTTGCCTCTGCGGATGATCAGCAACCTCATTCCGGCAAAATGGTATCTGATCATTGTCCGGGGAATCATGCTGAAAGGGACGAGCTTTGGGTATATCTGGAAAGAGACACTGGTGCTTGCCTTGATGGCGACGGTGCTGATGGCGGCAAGTATCAAAAAGTTCAAGACAAGGCTTTAAGAGCGGTAAACAGGGGAGCGGGCTGATGCGTACAATATGGTTTCTGGTGCAGAAAGAGTTCCTGCAGATATTCCGCAACCGGGGAATGCTGCCGATCATTATTATCATGCCTTTTATTCAGTTGGTGATTCTCTCCAATGCGGCCACCTTCGACATCAAACAGGTGCCGCTGCATCTGCAAGACAGGGATCGCTCAATCCTCTCGGAAAAGCTGGTCAAACGATTTACCGCTGGTGACTATTTTCGTCTGACAGGCTACTCCTTTTCTGATCGGGAGAGCATCGGAGAGTTGCTTGGCAGGAACGCCGATCTGGTGCTTGTTATTCCGCAGGATTTTGAGCGCGACCTCACCACATCCGGCCATGCCAAAGTGCAACTGATGATCAACGCCGAAGACGGCTTTTCAGCAGGCGTTATTCAGGCCTATGCCAGTGAGATTATCGGAACCTTTAATCGCGAGGAGCTTCCTAAATCAGGAGTAAACGCTACTGTTCAGGCCCCGCCGGAGATCGGCATTATCTCTTCAGGGTGGTACAATCCCGAACTTGAGTACACCCACTACATGGTGCCGGGCATCCTCGTCATTCTGGTCACTCTCATCGGACTCTTTCTCTCAGGCATGAATGTGGTGCGGGAGCGTGAGATCGGCACTATTGACCAGATTAACGTCACCCCGATCAAGCGCTACCAGTTCATCATCGGCAAGCTCGTCCCCTTCTGGATTATCGGCATTGCGGAAATGAGCATCGGTCTCCTGATTGCCCGACTGATCTTTCATGTTCCGATGCTTGGCGGTTACTGGCTAATCTATCTCGTTTCAGCGATCTTCATGCTTGTCGTGCTTGGTATGGGGCTTTTCATCTCCACCATCACTGAAACCCAGCAGCAGGCCATGTTTGTGGCATGGTTTTTCATGGTCATCTTCACCCTGATGAGCGGTCTCTTCACCGCCATCGAAAGCATGCC
>CAISRC010000118.1 GCA_903887845.1 uncultured Chlorobiaceae bacterium | reverse complement strand
GACCGGTTTAGGAAGAAGATTGGAAATTACTGTCAAGTAAAAAACAACTAGCCACAACAAACGCTATAGCAAATGCGGGTATGCGTGTTCGTTGAAACGTTTGAAATCTTTATCTACATTTGAGCTGGCAGACAGTTGAGCAACAATTTAATCCCGCACTTGCCATAGCGTCAACCGTTATGCCTCATTGTAAAAAGACCGCAGACTTCTGCTTCAAAAAAAATATCATAACTTCAAAAAAATAACATCGAAATAAAAGAAATTTAACTATGCGTAACGCAAAAATATCCATTCGTTTCTTTGACGACCGTGAAGTACGCGCTATTTGGGATGAAGAAAATGCCAAGTGGTGGTTTTCTGTGTTGGATATTGTTGCAGTGCTTACCGACCAAGATGACTATTCAAAAAATCGCAATTATTGGAAATACCTTAAAGCAAAATTAAAGAAAGAAAATAGCCAAGTGGTTAGTGCTACTACCCAGTTGAAGTTTCTTGCTCCAGACGGAAAAAGACGTTTTGCTGATATGTTGGATTACAGCGGCATTATTGCCTTAGGCAAAGAATTTCCGGGCAAAAAGGCAAATCGGTTTATTGAATGGTTTACCTATAGTGATGAAAGCATAGACGGAAAAAGCAAGACAAAAGCGTATGCATTGTTTGAAAGTACTTTTATCAATAGCTTTGAAATTGGTTCAACCAAAGGTTTACAACAAATACATGCTTATTTATTTGGCGGATTATATGATTTTGCAGGGCAGATCAGACAAAAAAACATTTCAAAAGGCGGGTTTCAATTTGCCGTATCACGTTTTTTAGGTAGCACATTAAAGCAAATAGAAGCAATGCCCGAAACTACATTTGACGAAATCGTAAACAAATATGTAGAAATGAACATTGCCCACCCTTTTATGGAAGGTAATGGAAGAAGCACCAGAATATGGTTGGATTTGATACTTAAAAAACGCCTTAAAAAATGCGTTGATTGGAGTAAAATAAGCAAACGAGATTACATGAATGCGATGATGTTAAGTCCAACCAAAAGTAGTGTTTTAAAAACACTTTTGGAAAAAGCGCTTACCACCAAAATAAACGACCGCGAAATGTTTATGAAAGGCATCGACTACTCATATTACTATGAAGAAAATGTCTAATGAAAAACGGTAAAAAAGTCTTGGGGACGTCCATGAAATCATGAAATTGTAATGATAATAATTCAGAGCTATCCTTCTACGGTACAAATCAACCAGTAGATGTAAACCGCGAACCCTATGAACTATAAACAGTTACTTGCCCTCTTCAAAGAGACCCACCGCGAGTTGCAGCAGAGAGCTGCCCGGTCGGTTGATACCTCACTTGTGATCCGTAACTGGCTTTTCGGGTGGTACATTGTGGAGTTTGAGCAAGGCGGAGCCGAACGATCTGAACTCTATGGTAAAAGCCTGATTAATCGCCTCTCAAAAGAACTCAAAACCCTTGGGTTAAAGGGTATCTCTTCGACTAACCTCAAATTGTGCCGAATTTTTTATTTGGCTTATCAAAAGATTGGTCAGACGCCGTCTGACCAATCTTTTGAAGTTTCGGTTGGTTTGCAAAAGAATCAACAGACGCTGCCTGTTACATCTTTTGATGCCATTGCCATTGCTCCCAAAATGCTCCAGAAACTCTCTGCAACACTGGCAGGCAGCTTCGCTCTCGGGTGGTCGCATTACGTTGCTTTGTTGACCATTTCGAATGCTGATGAGCGTCGGTTCTACGAAATTGAAGCTCACGAAAACAGTTGGGGTGTAAGGGAACTGGATCGGCAAATATCGGCCTCGTTGTATGAACGCCTGGCGCTCAGTCGTGACAAGGAGGGAGTCAGGCAGCTCTCGCAAAAGGGGCTGGTTATTGAAAAACCGTCGGATGCAATCAAAAACCCTTTTGTGCTTGAGTTTCTTGATCTGGAAGAGAAGAGCGTTTATTCGGAACATGCACTTGAAACCGCCATTATCGACCACCTCGAACACTTTTTGCTTGAACTGGGCAAAGGGTTTCTCTTTGAGGCACGCCAGAAACGGTTCACCTTCGACAATGACCACTTCTATGTTGATCTGGTTTTTTACAATCGCCTGTTGCGGTGTTATGTGCTTATTGATCTCAAGCGCGACAAGTTGACTCATCAGGATCTTGGGCAGATGCAGATGTATGTCAACTATTTTGACCGCTATGTCAAAACGGCGGATGAACTGCCGACAATCGGTATTCTGTTGTGCCATCGCAAGCATGATGCTCTGGTTGAGCTTACCCTCCCCAAGGATTCAAATATTTTTGCTTCGAAGTATCAGCTCTATCTGCCATCAAAAGAGGAGCTGAAGAGGCAATTGGAGGAGGCGGCAGGTATTGAGCATCGGGAAAATCCGGATCAGGAGGACATAGGCGATGTTCGATAAATGGTTCAATCAAGATATCGGGAAAGTCTTCGATCGGTGAAACCGGGTGGTTGTTGAATTCCGCTAATCGAAGTGCTCGTTTAGTTCCCAAAGCTGTCAACGATTTCCGGGGGTTTCGCTTCGCTTTGCCGGTACAGCAGGGCTCATGAGGATCGGAAATAGGGGAAGCTGTGCAAAAGAATCACAGTGCTTTATTGTTCTTGCCGTGCTTTGGTGGTAATCGTATATTCCCTTTTTGTAAAACGAGTTATTCTACCCAAAAACTCCCATAACCCTTGCCGCTTTCGAATGGATCAAAAAACTCTCGCCGTGCGTCATGTCGAGGATAACAAACACTCTCTTGGCGACGCGGTACAGCAGGCGTTCAAGGCTGAACTGATGGCTTGCCTTTTGATAGACAAGAGGGTGAAAGTATGAGCGGGAGAAAAAAATCAGGTAAGGAGGTCTCTATTATCCGCTCCTCAGCGGCTGAATACCTGACCTTTCTCGCGGCCAGCGGCACAGGCGGCATCGATGCTGGTTATGCCGATGAGAATATCTGGCTTACTCAGAAGATGATGGGGGTGCTCTATGACGTGGACGTGCGGACTATCAACTATCACCTGAAAAAGATATTCAGTGACAGTGAATTGCAGGAAGATTCAGTTATCCGAAATTTTCGGATAACTGCCACCGAATAACCGGGCCGATGCCGAAAAACAGAATATGGGGCTGATCTCATGGAAGGATGCTCCCGGAGGAAAGATCCAGAAGTTCGACGTTGTGGTTGCAAAGAATTACCTGACTGAACACGAAATGTCGCAACTTGCACGGTTGGTTTCGGCATACCTGGATGTTGCCGAGGAACATGGCGCTACGCAAGATGCCCATGACCATGCAGGACTGGGAAACCCGCCTTAATCGCTTCATCGCAGCGACCGATCGTGAAATTCTTCAGGATCCCGGCAAAGTGACAGCAGAAATTGCCAGAGCACACGCCGAAAGCGAATTCGAGAAATACCGGATCGTGCAGGATCGGCTCTTTGAGAGCGACTTTGACCGCATGCTCAAGGAGATCGAGTCTCTGCAGAAGCCGAAGGAGAGAGCCGATGAGTAGTATATTTCCTTTTTATAAAATGAGTTGGCCACGCATGATTCGGTATTGCGAAATTCAATTTTTCCCCATTAAAATCCGCAAAGAGCACTTGGTTTGTATTAAACGCTACAAGGCGTACCCTATCAGTAAGACGCTACTTTGTTGCGCTTATTCATCGAATATGGTGTGTAAGGCGCAGTAGAGTAGCGTATATAAGCAAGTTGTGGCTAATTGTTGAAAAACAAATTCGTTCAGAAAATTCTTTGAAAAAGGTATCTAATTAGATACCTTTGAAGAAAAATTGCCAATGCCAACAATCGACATCTTTAACGGAATCAAAATCTGTGTATACAACGGGGATCATCGACCACCACATATTCACGCACAGTATAACGAATTTGAGGTATTAATTCAGATTGAAGATGGAGTGATTTATGCAG
>CAISRC010000117.1 GCA_903887845.1 uncultured Chlorobiaceae bacterium | reverse complement strand
GACCGGTTTAGGAAGAAGATTGGAAATTACTGTCAAGTAAAAAACAACTAGCCACAACAAACGCTATAGCAAATGCGGGTATGCGTGTTCGTTGAAACGTTTGAAATCTTTATCTACATTTGAGCTGGCAGACAGTTGAGCGGCAATCTAATTGCTTACCGACCAGAACGACTACACCAAAACTCGCAACTATTGGAAATATCTTAAAGCCAAATTGAAAAAAGAAAATAATGAGTTGGTTAGTGCCACTACCCAACTGAAACTTTTGGCAAATGACGGTAAACGATATTTAACTGATATGTTGGATTACACTGGCATTATTGCCTTAGGTAAAGAATTTTCGAGCAAAAAGGCAAACCGATTTATTGAATGGTTTACCTATAGTGATGAAAGCATAGACGGAAAAAGCAAAACAAAAGCGTATGCATTGTTTGAAAGAATACCTACTGCTAACATGCGGTATAAAAAATTGCCGGGGAAGTAGGGAAAGCGCCGATAAAAACCGGCAGAGAGTAGAGAATATGAAAGGTTTAGCCAACCATCATAACCCCGAGTCATGTCTCGATGACCAGTAATGGCATGGGGAAGCGTTGACAGGGGAACACGCAGGCACAGTATTGAGCTCCCAAATCACCTCAATTCGAAAGCAGACCTCGTCCTAATATGGGGAATGCCACATCTGCCGTATCGTTAAGGCAAGGTACGGAAGGTTTCGGCGGAGTCAGAGACCTGTTGTAGCGTGTGTGTAAGCTCTCTACGCGGGAATCGGGAGACCCGGTAAGCTCCCTCGCCAAAGGCAATTGGCAGAAGGGTGGTATCAGTAAAGGAGAGAACCCGAAATTGATGCTTATGCAAACCGGGAGTCGGACAGTGGAATAGTACCTGAGAAGCTGCCGAATAATGAAGCTTAAACTTCAGCAGAGGTGGTGGAGGAAAGTACCACTGAAGGGGAACGCTGGCGAATAACCCACCATCCTGCCACAGTGCAGGAAATGGTGTCGTTGGGACTCGAAGGCGTGCGAATACAAGCCAGACTGACAAATGGCTCAAGACAGGATAGAGTTGAATACCTATACCTGCACCTCCAAATATGCCACGAATAACTGGAGGTACGATTCGCCAATACTCAAGGCAGGAGCCGTATGCGGTAGTTCCGCACGTACGGATCTGTGCGGGGGGCCGGGTAACCGGCATTCCTACCGCGACTTATACGTGAACGAATTTGATGTTCCATCGCATTCCTGCTTTCAGAACTGATAAATTCAGGCAGGCTTGTTTTATCCATAGAAAGCCTTATTTTGCATAGATAATCGACTAATAATCGATTATCTATGCAAAATGATGACATCATGCAACTCGAAAAGAAGCTCAGCTCACTGGGTGCTGTACCTCTGACGCACGGAGCACTCCTCTCCATGCTCAAAGAGTACCGCTCTCCGAACGATAAAATTGTCCGCTTGATTGATGAAGGGTGGCTTGTATCCATCAAGAAGGGGCTTTATGCCGTTTCACCTGAACGGACAACGATTCCCATTTCCACACCGCTTGTGGCAAATCTCCTCTATGGGCCATCCTATGTTTCGATGGATTATGCGCTGTACCATTACGGGATTATTCCCGAGCGAGTGGTTGAGGTGACTTCAATGACCACCAGGCGCGGGAAGGTGTACGATATTCCGATAGGCCGGTTTTCCTATACGCATTCTTCGCTTGATTTTTATCCAGTCGGAATTGATCGTGTCGAGAATACCGATAAAACAGGTTTTTTGATGGCCTCTCCAGAGAAGGCCTTGTGTGACAAGCTTGTGTTTACCCGGAACCTGAATATCGCCTCACAACGTGCATTGCGGGAACTGCTGTTCGATGACCTGCGCCTCGATGAAGAGAGTATCACCCGCTTTGACTCGAAGGTGATAGAGGCCTGTATCATGCCTGGAATGAAAGAAAGAATGCTGCGGACATTGCTGGAGCTTGTCAACTCGATGAAAAGGGATCAGAAATGAGTGTACTTGGCCAAATGCTTGAGAAATATGATACGACCACAGTCGACGGGAGAGTCAACGGACTGAGGGAGGTGATGCAGGAGGTTGCACTTGCCGGTTTGTATCGTGGCGGATTTTTTGACCGGGCAGCTTTTTACGGAGGCACCTGTCTCAGGATATTTTATGGGTTGCCAAGGTTTTCAGAGGATCTTGATTTTTCATTGCTGACGTCTGACGCCGATTTTTCTCTGGAGCCGTATTTCAGGGCAGTCATGGCTGAATTTCTCTCTCTGGGTCTTGATGTTGAGATTTCTTCGAAAAAGAAAACAGTCCGGACAGGGATTGAGTCGGCGTTTTTGAAGAGTGATACGCGGCTGTTCAGTCTTGCCGTGCACGGTGAAAAAACGCTTAAAATCAAGTTTGAGGTTGATACGCTCCCGCCATTGGGATTTTCAACTGAAGAAAAACTCCTGCTTGAGCCATTCTCATTTTATGTCAAGTGTTTTGGTTTGCCTGATTTGTTTGCCGGAAAAATGCATGCATTGTTGTTCAGAAACTGGAAGACCCGTGTAAAAGGGCGGGACTGGTACGATTTCGAATGGTATGTAAGGAAAGGGGTTCAGCTTAATTTGTCCCATTTTTTCAGCCGAGCTCAACAGAGCGGTCATTTGATGGAGTCTCAGCTCTCTGAACAGGATTTTCGCCAGCAGTTGAAAGAGAGAATCGACTCCCTCGATGTGACATTGGCCATGAGAGATGTATCGCGGTTTGTGGGTAATGCGGATGGCTTGAAAATCTGGTCACCGCAATATTTCCATCAGTTGGCGCAGCGGATAATCATGAGCAGAGGTTGATGGCAGATGCGTTATGAATCCTGATTTCCCGGGAGAAATATAACGATGAAAGAAATATATTTATAAAATAAAATACGTTACCATATATTTATACCTGATTTTCAAGAGAATGCAAGTTGTAATTATAACTATTTTTCCGAGCACAAGCTTTCTGGGAACGCCGAGCTCCAGCTCGGCGTTCCCGGGTATAAGCTCAAAGATTGCAATACATCCTTACCGAATAACCTATAATTCATGGAATTAGAAACATTGCTGTGCTGTTTGGCACTTCCTCGTTATAAGAAGAAATATAAATCAACGACCGTATGGTTCATTTTTTTCCGAAATGAATCCAGACAACGCTTATTTCTGCGCGGGGGAGTTGGCCAATGTATTTTGCATGATCATCAGTGTGCCGGAATTCTGCGCAACACAAGAGGAGAGGGCTGAAGTTGCACAAGTCGTGGTGTATGACAGTAGTGCATGAGCCCGGATTGACTGAAACGATGAAGAAAATTATAGGGCTACTGATGAGCAATACCGTCTGACTGAGAAGTTCAAAGGTCAGTGTAAAAAGTGACGATGGCCTTGAACTGTCGACAATTTGTGCAGAACCAGGAGATTTCTTCAGCGGCGAATTGTGATATTGAATTCGGTTATTAATTGTATAATTACAGCAACCGCACCTTTTGGCTGCGCGTCTTACGTTTAACAGCACAATTTGACCATCACACCATGACGATGAAAGAGCGCTACATTAACCCCTTCACCGACTTCGGTTTCAAAAAGATTTTCGGATCGGAGGTGAACAAAGATCTTTTGATCGCTTTTCTGAACTCGTTGCTGCCTGATGATGCAGGCATTATTGCTGATCTCTCATTTTTGCCCACAGAACAAACAGGTCGTAGCGAATATGACCGCCGTGCTATTTTTGACCTGCATTGCACGAATGAGCAGGGCGAAACGTTTATTGTAGAGATGCAGCGGGCAAAGCAGAACTATTTCAAAGATCGTTCCGTGTTTTATGCCTCGTTTCCCATTCAGCAGCAAGCCCAAAAAGGGTCATGGGATTTTCGCTTGAAACCAGTCTATATGGTAGGAATTCTTGATTTTATCTTTCATGAGGATCAAGCGTCGCATGATGTTGTTCACCATGAAGTGAAGCTCCTTGACCGTTCAACGGGCCAGGTCTTCTACAATAAACTCACCTTCATTTACCTTGAACTGCCAAAGTTTCGCAAAAGTGTTGACGAACTGATTACTGATTTTGATAAATGGTGTTATCTGCTTCGCAATCTGCCGGAACTCACTGATTGTCCACAACGACTGCAAGAAAAGGTGTTCAGCAAAGTATTTGAGATAGCAGAGATAGCAAAATACTCTCCCGCTGAAGCTGCGGCTTATGAGGATAGCCTCAAGGTATATCGTGACTTGAAAAATGTTATTGATACGGCCTATGATGAAGGTAAGGGGGAGGGGAAGCTTGAGGTTGCTCAGAGGTTGGTAGAGAGTGGGATGAGTGTTGAGCAAGCAGCAGAGATGGCTGGCGTGCCGGTTGCATTGCTGCAATCGTCTTGAACCTTGATTCGCAGGATTGTTTGATTTGTTGGATTTTCATTACAATAACACGAGAAGGTTTTTTTACGCGAACAGTTGGGAGAAACTCTCTATCGGGTCAACATCTCAAAAAAAGGAGAATTGTTATGTTAAGGAACTTGTTTTTGGTCTTGGTCGCTCTTTGTTCTACAGCAACGGTAGCTCATGCCGGTAACTTTAAGCTGACAAGCCCAACGATTAAAGCTGGTGCTACTCTCACCGAGGAACAAGTCTTTGATGGCTTTGGTTGTACGGGGAAAAATCAATCACCGGCGTTGCAATGGACACCAGGTCCGAAAGGAACAAAAAGCTATGCAATCACGGTGTATGATCCTGATGCGCCTACAGGTTCGGGCTGGTGGCATTGGGTCGTCTACAATATCCCGGCAAATGTGACCGAATTGGCTTCTGGCGCAGGAGATGCAACAGGGAAGCTGCTGCCTCCAGGGGCTCTTCAAGGTCGTACCGATTATGGCAATCATGAGTTTGGCGGTGCATGTCCGCCAAAAGGCGACAAACCCCATCGTTACATTTTTACTGTCTATGCCTTGAACATTGAAAAAATTGACGTTCCTGCAGAAGCTTCCGCCGCATTAATCGGCTTCATGATTCATGCAAATACCTTGAACAAAGTGAGTTTTACGGCTAAATATGGTCGATAACCAGTCATCAAACAGGAGAATCTTCTGCCAAAATTTGCAGAGCGGGCAGAACAGATTGTTCATGAAACACGAGGTATTGGCTGGAGATTTCATGATGATCTTGATGGATCGTCTATGCAGATCTACAAGGAAGCGTGATTGAGATGTTAAACAGGCAACAGACTTTGTTGTGCGTAACCATTGATGCCGTGAATTCCGGTATTGAAGGAGCAAAGTCGTGAGAGAACTCTTTCTTGATGCGCTTGCTGACAGCGCAGCAATGATCCCTTTTCTGTTGCTCATTTATCTTCTTGTTGAATTGTTCGAACGGCGATTTAGTGGAAGAATAACGCATGTATTGGAGAAGAGCGCAAAATCTGGCCCGGCACTGGGTGCTGCCTTCGGTTGCATTCCCCAGTGCGGTTTTTCGGTGGTTGCCAGTGCGCTCTATGCTCGCCGACTGATTACCAAAGGTACCTTGCTGGCCGTGTTTCTGGCAACCTCTGACGAGGCCATTCCGGTGATTCTCGCGCAACCAGGCAAGGGCAAGTTTGTTGTGACTGTTCTGGTTACGAAACTGATTCTCGGAGTGGTAGCCGGATATGTGATTGATCTGGCTGTTGGGAGTTTATCACGGAAAAAAGAGGTTCATGCTCACCAACACTCTGTCGAAGCATCCCTTGATGCTGGTTGTTGCAACCATGATCTTTCAGGGACTATCGGCAAGTGGCAGTGGATCACGCATCCACTTATCCACACAGCAAAGATATTCCTTTTTATCATGGCTGTTACCTTTTCCCTCAATGTTCTGATAGCGTCGGTCGGTGAAGAGAATCTCGGTAGGGTTTTACTCAAACAGCATCTTTTGCAGCCATTCCTGGCAGCATTGATTGGCCTTATCCCCAACTGTGCCGCTTCAGTTGCAATCGCTGAATTGTTTCTAAAAGGGGGGCTGAGTTATGGCTCTGCAATTGCCGGGTTATGCAGTAGTGCAGGACTTGGCGGCCTGGTGCTGCTCAGGGAGAACCACGACAGTGGCGACACCATCCGAATTCTGCTTCTGCTCGTTGCCATCAGCACCGTCGCAGGAATTGCCATTCAGCTCGTTTATGGCTGATCGATTCAAGCACATCATAATAGCAGTGCAAAAAAAAGCGCTTATACATGATCATGATTAGTACACACTATCGGAACTGCGCAATCTTGGCCTCTACACTCCAAAAAGAGTGGGGTGCGAAGCTGTTCAGGGAATTGAGTATTTTTGGAACAGGGCGAATCCTCGATTTATAAACACAAAGAGGATTTTCGGTCAACCACACATCCTTCGTTCGCTGGACGGTTGCGTGATTAACCCGTACAGCGCAGGTTAACGGCAATATGAGGCTTTAAAGGGAGAATATTGAAATGACTGAGAACAATAAGCGTATATGCCCGGTTGAAAGCGCCGGAGGGCTCGATAATGGAATTCGAAGATGGCTGCAAAACCCTCAAAAAATATTGAGGCCATATATTACTGAAGGGATGACGGTTCTGGATGTGGGATGTGGTCCTGGCTTTTTCTCTCTTGACATGGCTCAGATGGTTGGTAAATCCGGCAGGGTTATCGCTTCTGATGTTCAGGACGGGATGCTTGAGAGAGTAAAAGAGAAGATTAAAGGAACAGGGATTGAAGAGCGAATTGTATTGCACAAGTGCGGAGAAAACAAAATAGGTGTGTCGGAGCCTGTTGATTTTGTTCTGTTGTTCTACATGGTTCACGAAGTTCCCAATCAGGAAGATCTCTTGAGTGAGATAAGAACAATACTGAAGCCGAACGGACAAGTGCTGATAGTAGAGCCCCCATTTCATGTTTCAACATCTGCGTTTGAAGAGACTCTGAGAAAAGCAGGGAGTGCTGGTTTTGTCATTATTGAAAGGCCAAAAGTGCTTTTTAGTAAAGCAGTAATATTGAAAAAGGGATTAGCTTTGGCAGGTTCAGGAGGCCAATATCCATGATGAGCGAACCGGAGAGAATATCCTGTGCATGAAACATCAGCAAATTGCCGAACAGCTCAATCATCCAGTTCCTGAATTCCGAGTTTCCGCACTCATTGGTAGAAGTCGGGAAAGTGTTTGATGCCCTGTAATTGTTTATTATACTTCGACAGAAAGTTTTTTTTTGATCAGCCAAGAAGATAAAAAGGGTGATTCCAACTGGCTTAGTGACGTTTCAATTCTCTTCACAATAGAGAGATTAAAGATGCCAACTGTTGTGCGTATTGGTGCCTATCGGCTTTTCTTTTTTGCGAGCGATAAAAGCGAACCTTCTCATATCCATGTTGAACGTGATGATAATCTGGCTAAATTTTGGCTCGATCCGGTTCGCTTGCAAAGTAGTGGTGGTTTTTCAAGGCATGAAATTGCCAGGATTCAAATAATCGTCATTGAACATCAACAGTATTTACTGGAGGCTTGGCATGGTTACTTCAACAATTGAACTCAATGTATCAGCAGTAGAGCATGTAGCTGTTTCGCTTGATGCTTTAACAGTAGATTTGAGTGATGGACGCTCTATTATCGTTCCGCTTGCGTGGTATCCACGACTTATGAACGCAACCGAATCAGAACGTCAGAACTGGCGGCTGATTGGGAAAGGGCATGGTATTCATTGGAAAGAGCTTGATGAGGATATCAGTGTTGAGGGTTTATTACTTGGGAAACCTTCAGGTGAAAGTCAAACATCGTTCAAAAGATGGCTGTCTGATCGTGTTTCTTCATCGGCTTGATGTAATGTCTGGTTTGTATACATTATTTATATCAGCCCACATGCATGTATTATTGTTCAGATTTGAGGATGCTTGCTGCTTTTATGCGTTCAAACATTAACCTTGATTGATATGTCGTCCATGACTACTTCTGCCACCACTGCTGAATATTTAAAGCTCTCCGTTTCCGAGCGCATTCAGCTCGTCGAGGACATCTGGGATAGCATTGCTGCCGAGGCGTCAAATACGGTTGAGTTGTCACAAGCCCAAATGGCTGAGTTACATCGTCGTGTTGCCGCACATCGTGCAGACCCTTCCACGGCTGTTCCATGGGAACAGGTTCGATCAAAATTGTTTCCGGGTAAACCCTGATGTTGGTCATGCTCGAAGAGGAGTTCCGCCGAGTGCTATTTCGTAAGTTTCCTTATTCGCTCATTTATCTTCCAAACTTAGATGAATTGATTGTGGTTTCGTTCTTTCATCAGCATTGTGAGCCGGGTGTTTGGCTTGAGCTGTTTAGTGTTTGACGGCGCATAGCTTTACGGTTGTGATGTTGCTCATGAATCACTTTATTGTAGAGCCACCGGTAAATCGCAGTGTGAGATGAACGCATCCTGATAAAACGACATTCTCCACACCATGCCACTTAACCTCTACACCAGCAACCGGATGGAAGTTCTGGTTGATACCCTCGCCACGACGCTCCGACAGCCGCTCGCCTCGGCGTTCACCAAGGAGGTGATTGTGGTGCAGAGCCGGGGGATGCAGCGCTGGCTTTCGATGGAGCTGGCTGCGCGGTTTGGCGTCTGGGCTAACGGGCACTATCCTTTCCCGAACGCGATGGTGCAGGAGCTGTTCTGCACGATCTTGCGGGATATGCCCGATACCTCTGCGTTTGCGCCGGAGGTGATGAGCTGGAAGATCATGCGGCTGCTGCCGGAGCTGCTCTTTACGGAGCCTTTCGGCACGTTGCGTCACTATCTGGCCGATGATCCTGACGGGCTCAAGCTTTTTCAGTTGTCGGAGAAAATTGCCGACACCTTCGACCAGTACACGCTTTTCCGTTCGGAGATGCTGGCGGGCTGGGAGGCGGGGGAGACGAAGCCATCGGGCGAGGAGTGGCAGTCTATCCTCTGGCGAAAACTTGCAGAGGGAGGGGGCGTGCATCGGGGAAGGCTGAAGGATCTCTTCTGCCAGCAGTTGAACGCTGCGTCGCCGGGGGCAAAGGAGATTCCCGAGAGAATCACCCTCTTCGGTATCTCCTACCTGCCGAAGTTCCATCTCGATATGCTCTCGGCGGTTGCCAGGGTGACGGAGGTGAACCTCTTTCTTCTGAGCCCGACTCAAGAGTATTGGGGCGATATTCTCTCCAAAAAGGTAAGCGCCCGGTTGACGGAAGAGGAGCGAGCCCTGCGCAGTGAGGGGAACCCGCTGCTTGCGTCGCTTGGGCGCATCGGGCGCGATTTTTCCGAGATGATTATCGACCTGAGCGACAGCGCGTTGCATCAGGAGGAGCGCTATGACGATCCGGGGGAGGAGTGCCTGCTCCATGCCCTGCAGTCGGATATTTTGAACCTCTCGGGAACGGGCGAGGAGGGCGAGTTGCGCCCGCTTGACCCCGATGACCGTTCGCTCCGGATTCACTCCTGCCACAGCCCGCTTCGTGAAATTGAGGTGCTTTACGACAACATCCTTGCTATCTTTGAGGAGTACCCCGACCTGAGCCCGCATGATATTGTGGTGATGACCCCGGATATTGAGAGCTATTCCCCATACATCTCCAGTGTCTTTGGAGCTGGCGGGGATGGTACCGTGGCGCTTCACTACTCCATTGCTGACCGGCGGATGATGAATGAGGGGGAGATTGCTTCGGCGCTGCTGAAGCTGCTGGCTCTCCCCGGCAGCCGTCTTGCCGCTTCGGAGATTTTTGATCTGCTTGCATCGCCGCCGATGAGTCGTCGTTTTTCGCTCGACCTCGGTGAGCTTGAGCTGATTCGTGGCTGGATTGAAAAGAGCGGCATTCGCTGGGGAATGGATGAAGGCGATCGCACCTCGCGGAACCTTCCCGCCTATCGCGACAACTCCTGGAGGGCGGGGCTCGACCGGCTGCTGCTCGGCTACGCCATGCCGGACGAGAATCAGCTTTTTAACGGTATTCTCCCTTATGACGATATGTCAGGCTCGGTTGCAGAGAGCCTTGGCAAGTTTGCCGAGTTTGTTGAGAGGGTTGACCGCTTTGTCAAGAGCTTTGAGCGTTCCCGAACGCTTGCAGAGTGGCGCGTTCAGCTTCAGGCGCTGCTGGCCGATTTCATTGCCCCCTCCGACAGCTCCGAGCGGGAGTTTTCGGTCATTGCCGAGCTTGCCGAAGAGCTTGGCAACATTGTGACGAAGGCCGAGTTTACCGGCGACGTTTCGCCTGCGGTGATGCTCTCCTGGCTCAAAGCACGCCTTGAGCATCAGGAGCAGGGGCTGGGCTTTATGACGGGCGGCATCACCTTTTGCGCCATGCTGCCCATGCGGAGCATTCCCTTCCGGGTTGTGGTGCTTATCGGCATGAACGACAACGCCTTTCCCCGCCAGAGCCGCGCACCGGGTTTTGACCTCATTGCCCGTGAACCGCAGAAGGGCGACCGCTCACTTCGCAATGAAGATCGCTACCTCTTTCTGGAGTCGCTCCTCTCGGCCCGCGATCTGCTCTACATCAGCTATGTCGGCCAGAGCATCCGTGATAACAGCGAACTGCCGCCATCGGTGCTGGTCAGCGAACTGCTTGACGCTGTGCGGCGCGGCTTCTCGCTTCCTGAAGGCGGTTCGGTGGAGGAGCATCTTGTGGTGCGCCATCGCCTGCAAGCCTTTAATCGGGAGTATTTTACCGCAGGTTCTCCGCTCTTCAGCTACTCTGCCGAGAACTACCGGGCGCTTGTGGAGAAAGAGAGCTCGGCAACCCGCTCGCACCCTTTTATGAGCGCCCCCCTTGCGGAACCGCCGGAGGAGTGGAAAACCCTCTCGCTGGAGAGGCTCTTGCGCTTTTACGATAACCCGTCAGGATTTTTCCTTGAACAGCGCCTCGGCATCCGGCTTGAGGGCACTGCACTGCCGCTTGAGGATCGGGAGCCATTCGCGGTTGAGGGGCTTGAACTCTACAGCCTCAAACAGGAGCTGCTTGAGATGGTGCTTGGGGGAGGGGAGACTCACGAGCTGCTCCCGCTTTTCCTGAGCAGGGGGATGCTTCCGCCAGCGCATCACGGCGAACAGCTTTTCACCAGAATTCTTGGCGAGGTAGAGGAGTTTGCCGCAACAGTGCAGGAGAGCATTGGCGGCAGAGGTATGCTGGAGCCGCTTGAGGTCGATCTTCAGCTTGGCGCTTTCCGCCTCACCGGACGGCTCGACCGCCTTTGGCCACAAAGCCTCCTGCACTACCGATACGCCCGGCTGAAGATGAAGGACATCATGAGAAGCTGGATTGAGCATCTCGTGCTCAATGCCGTTGCCCAACCAGGATACCCCAAACAGACACTTCTTGTGATGGAGAATGAGGCCAGAACCTTTGCGCCTCTTGATGGGGCCGAAGCTCTTCTGGAGAATCTGCTCAACCACTACTGGCAGGGCCTCTCAATGCCCCTGCGCTTTTTCCCGCGCTCCTCACTTGCTTATGCCACCAAGGGAACGATTGATGCTGCCCGAAAAGAGTGGCGCGACGACAGCTTTAATAATCGCCCGGGCGAAGGCTCCGATCCGGCGATTCAGCGCTGTTTTGGTGCCACAGAGCCCTTTGATGAAGAGTTCTGTGCATTGTCTGTTGCGTTACTCTGGCCAATGATGGAGGCGGCAGGGGATTCCAAGTTTGCAAAAAACTGATATGATTTTAAGATGACCTCGTTTGACCATCAGAAGATTGAGCTCAAATAGTTGCTTTTGAATTCTGTATTCTCAGTCTTTTGCGGTAGAATTTTTTGAGGGGAGCTAATTTTTGTTACTTTTACAGTTAAAGTATTTGAGAGATACGTCGATAAGATGCTTTTTGACACCAAATTTAGGGTGTCCCTGGCAGTCATTCCGATACCGTTGTTGAAATAATTCAAAATGGATTCGTTGAAAGAAAGAGGTATCTTTTTTTCAACGAATCCATTACTTCTGACAAGATTAAAATTAACTCGTATGTCATTTACGCAAATTGCCGATACCGATTTCGCCGTTATTGTTTCGAAAACAGATTATACACCATCTCCTCCTGCCTGGGAAGATCAGGTGTTCTATTTTCTGCTGGTCGACCGTTTTTCTGATGGGAAGGAAATCGGATATCGGGACAACAATGGTTTGAAGGTAAGCGGTAATGGCACCCCAATGTTTTCGCGGGAACATGCCGGAAATATCTCCCGCGACCAATGGGTTGCAAACGGTCAAGGCTGGAAAGGTGGGAATTTGAAAGGGTTGATCGGTAAACTCGGATATCTGCAACGCCTGGGAATCACCGCATTGTGGGTCAGCCCCGTGTTTAAGCAGGTTGAATTTGCCGAAACCTATCATGGGTATGGCATCCAGAATTTTTTATCTCTTGATCCTCATTTCGGTACCGAAAACGACCTTGTGGAATTGGTGCAAACAGCCCATTCCATGGGCATTTATGTTGTGCTTGATATCATCATCAATCATACCGGCAATGTGTTTTCGTACAATCCCGATCGATACCTTATGACGGACCAAAATGGGAACTCTTATCTTGATCCACGATGGGATGGGAATACCTACGAGGTTGCGGGTTTTAATGATGCCCATGGTAACCCGACTATTCCATTCCGTTCTGAAGCAACGCATAATACAAAAGAGGCGGTATTTCCTCTTGAGCTACAGGAACCCACTACCTTCACCCGCAAAGGACGAATTAATAGTTGGGATAATGACCCTGAATTTCGCGAAGGTGATTTCTGCGATTTAAAAGATGTTTATCATGGGTTTGGTCTCTCCGATAACTATACGCCTTCCAAAGCCCTCCAGGTGTTGACCGCTGTTTACAAATACTGGATAGCTCTGGCAGATGTAGACGGATTCAGAATTGACACGGTGAAGCATATGGATATCGGCGCAACGCGGTATTTCGCGTCGGTCATTCATGAATTTGCCCAAACGCTCGGTAAGGACAGGTTTTTTCTGATTGGCGAAATCACCGGGGGAAGAGCCCGTGCTTTCGATACGCTCGAAACAACGGGACTTGATGCAGCACTCGGCATTGATGAAATTCCCGAAAAATTGGAATATCTTGCCAAGGGCTATCGGAATCCGTCGGATTATTTTGATCTGTTTCGCAACTCAATGCTTGTAAATAAAGAATCACACACCTGGTTCCGTGACAAGGTTGTGACTGTTTTCGATGATCACGATCAGGTGCGCAAAGGGAATTGGAAAGCTCGTTTCTGTTCCCCGAGTGAGAATGAAGAAGGAAGTAAATTGATTCTGAATGTTCTTGCCCTTAATGCGTTGACCCTGGGTATTCCTTGTGTTTATTATGGATCAGAACAGTATTTCAATGGTCATGCCACAGAAGAGCGTGATGGTAATGATGTTTTTTTACGCGAATCTATGTTTGGCGGAGGCTATGGCTCATTCGAAAGTTCGGGATATCATTTTTTCAATGAAAACTCGTATGCCTATATAGAATTTGCAAAAATACTCAAAATCCGCAAGTCGGAACTTGCTCTGCGTCGAGGACGTCAGTACCTGCGAGAAATTTCCGGTGATGGAGTCCATTTCGGCTTTCCAAAAATGTTTGGAACGGAAATCCGTTCGGTTGTGCCATGGTCTCGCATACTTGATACACAGGAAATTGTCGTCGCAATCAATACCAATTACAACGAAGCAGTCACTGCATGGGTAACGATCGATAACGATTTACACAATGCTGGAAGTACGTTCTTATGCGTCTACTCTACAGATAGTAACCAGATACTTTCGCAGGTGACAGTGGAGGCTCTGAATGGTAAGGCGATACAGGTAACTGTCCCTGCCGCAGGATGTGTGATTTTCAAGGTGGCGTAAACAGCTTTAACTAAATCTGGAGGAAGTTATGGGTCAAATTCTGGAGATATCAGCAATGGGATGGTTGCCGGATTATCCTGATTTTATGGATTACACGGCAGATCATAATCACGTTTCACCAGGCAGGAAGCAGTTGGGGCAGGTGGACTCTGTGAAGGCGATGCTTGCAAAATCGGGAGTTGCAAAACCGGAAAAACTGAAGTTGGTTCCCTCTGTCGATTTAAGGCCATGGTGCTCTCCGATTGAAAATCAGGGATCTATTGGTGCTTGTACGGCACACGCTGGCGTTGGGATTGTCGAGTATTTTGAAAGAAGGGCATTTGGCAAACATATTGATGCATCGCGGCTTTTTCTCTACAAGACGACGAGAAACCTGTTGCACTGGACTGGTGATACCGGGGCATTTCTTCGCTCAACAATGGGTGCGCTTGTCCTTTTTGGTGTGCCTCCGGAAGAGTATTTACCCTATGTTGTCGCTGATTTTGACAAAGAACCTTCGGCCTTCTGTTACGCTTTTGCCCAGAACTATCAGGCGATAAGTTATTACCGTCTTGATCCGATGGGGACTGTGAAAAGTGTGCTGCTGACACAGATCAAAGCAAATCTCACGGCAGGTATTCCCTCAATGTTTGGTTTTACCGTCTATAACTCGATATCACAGGCGGCTACAACTGGCAAAATACCCTTTCCTACCACCGGAGAAAAAATTGCAGGTGGCCATGCCATTGCTGCTGTCGGTTATGATGACAACATGATAATCAAGAATACCAATCCCAAGGCAACGGAAACCAAAGGTGCCCTGCTTATCAGAAACTCATGGGGAACAGGATGGGGCGACGGCGGTTATGGCTGGTTGCCTTACGATTATGTTTTGAAAGGATTGGCTGTTGACTGGTGGGTACTCCTGAAAAACGAGTGGATTGACACTGGCGAATTCAAAGCATGACCCTCTTCCGGTCAGCGTTAACCCTTTTCCTAATCTGAATTCTGAAGAAGGCTTTTAACGCTGACCGGGATACAGGATGCTCTATGTGTTGTCTAATTCAGACATTCAAAAATTTCAGTACCTCCCCTTACCCGGGTTCACGCACCCAAATTTGAAAGGAGAATTGTAAAATGTTTGACTACACTATCCTTGACGTAGCCATTGGGCTTATTTTTACGTATCTATTTTTCTCGTTGGTTTGTTCTGCAATCAAAGAATGGATTGCCGGAATATTATCACTCCGTTCAAAAATGTTAGCGAAGGGTATTAAGAGCTTGCTTCAAGACCAAACCGGAGAAGGTTTGGCGAAAGATCTCTACACGCACGGCCTCATTGAAGGGATATCCAAACAAAGTCAAATTTCCGATAAAGCACTCATAGGGAAAATGGGTCCGTCATACATTCCAAAACGTACATTTGCAATTGCGTTATTGGATAATCTGGGGATGTTTCTACCCCCAAATTCTTCAGAAGAAAACTATAAACGAGTTGAAGAGCAGTTAGAGTTAATTAACAGTGCAAATATTCATATTAAACTGAAGCAATGTTTGATTTCGCTGATTAAAGAGGCAAATGGCGACATCGTTAAATTGCAGAAAAATATTGAAATATGGTTTGATGAAGGAATGGACAGAGTTAGTGGATGGTATAAAAGACAATCCCAAATTATTCTTTTAATCATAGGCGGATTCATCACGGTATCGATGAACATTGATACAATTTACATTGCACAAACCCTTTATCATTCACCGACTGCACGCGTCGCACTTGTCGCTCAGGCACAAAAAATATCAGGGCAAAATCTGCCGAATAAAAACATTGATGAGCTTTTCTCAGAATTGAAAAATAGTTCTCTTCCTCTTGGATGGCCGCAGAAAGATTCTTTATGTGATGTATTCAATAATATTAAGTTGACTCAGATTGTAGGGTGGCTGCTATCCACTATGGCTATTTCGATGGGATCACCATTCTGGTTTGACGTCTTGAACAAATTCATTCGTATTCGCTCGACAGGGATTTCGCCTGCGGAGAAGAAGAAAGAGGAATCAGGTCAAACATCTGCCGCGTAACGGAATATCCATGGCTCTCTATGGAGGGCATGTGAAAAGGCGAAATCGATAATTAGAAGAAAAATGAGTGTAGCTCTTTGAGCTTTTATATATAAATCGTATAGTAAGTAGTATCCGCTTTTCTGTTCCCCTCTATTTGGGGCTATTCTGAGCATGTTTGTGCTGTTGTTTCCGTGATCTGAATTTTTTTAATAAAAATTTGATGAAACCTTCAGGCAAATCATGATCTCACACGCACTTACCATCGTGATAAACGAATTTAACAAGCATCTCATCGATGATTACAATTCGAGCGAGACTGTAGCAAAACTGGGTAATCTCGCCGATGGCTTTGGTAATGGCGGCATCTTGAGAAAAGATCTCTACTTTTCTGTGGTCAATATCAAAGAGGAGAAGGCTTTAAAGAATCTTCCGAATTATGTCCGTAATGATGTAACGCTTACAGCGTTATATGAAAACCCTCCTCTCTTTTTAAATTTTCAGATTTTAGTGACCGCTCCTCATGAAACCTACTCTCTCGGCTTGTCGCTGCTTTCGAGAGTGATTCGTTTCTTTCAGTACAAGAACGTTTTTACGCAGGACAATGTTGATCCTGCTTCAATAATTACGAACGCACCAACGAACTCTCTTGATCATTTAGAGTCATTCAAACTGATTTTTGACCTCTATTCCGCTTCAATGGAGGAGGTCAACCAACTTTGGGGAACACTTGGAGGCAAGCAGTATCCGTTTGCGCTTTACTGGATGCGAATGCTTGATCTGAAGTTCAAGGCTGTACCTGAAGAGAGTTCGCTTATCCTTGAAGTTGATACGAATATAAAGCACAAATCTGCTCCTTCGATTTGATTAATGACAAAAGGGTAACACAACTGTTTTCAGAGATATTTGTATAACAATTCATCAAACTAAAAGGGATAGACCATGCCAACAATGTATAAGACCCCAGGGGTTTATGTCGAGGAAATCCCCAAGTTTCCACCCTCCATTGCAGGAGTTGAGACCGCGATACCGGCGTTTATCGGTTACACTCAAAAAGCTGATAGTGTCAAACCGGGAGATCTGCTTAATGTTCCCACCCGGATTGGTTCCCTTACTGAATACGAACAGTATTTTGGAGCAGGTGCCGCTCCTGTTGTCACGAACGTCACACTTGATGACAACAAAAACTTTCAATCAGCAGCGATCAGCAATGTTTTTTACCTATACGACAGCTTGAGGTTGTTTTATGCCAATGGCGGTGGTGATTGTTACATTGTTTCTGGCGGTTTCTATGATTCAGCAGTAAAAAATGCTGACAATTTTATTGGTTCAGGAAAAGCTATTGAAGCACTGGAAAAGGTTGATGAGCCAACCATTCTTGTCTTCCCTGATAATTCATTGCTCACGAATGCAACTGATTTTTATACCGTCTACGAGGCTGCGTTAGGGCAGTGCGGCAGGTTGATGGATCGTGTCGGTTTATTTCATGTCAAGGAAAATGATCCGAAAGGAGGTGCTTTCCGTTCAGACAGTGGTATCAAGGATCTGAAATATGGAGCGGTCTACTCTCCCTGGCTGGAAGTTAATTTTCCAAAGAATATCAAATACCGCGATTTCAAGGATCTCATTCAGATTGGAGCAACCAAATTCAATCTGGCTGACCTGACAGATAACCCGGCTGTCAAAACACTTGTTGCGGATTATGAGACGGTTCTTGCTGATGTTGACACGATCAATGTTGCTTCAGCAGCGCTGGCCACTCCGAAATCGACCATAAGAGAGCAATTCACTGCGCTTGAAGGTGCTTATCTTGCCGGCAAGACACCGGCAAAATTTATGCCGATTGTCAACTGTCTGTTCGAAGTTGCAAGAAAAGTTGATGTACTTGTTGGGACGGGAGCCGGTAAAGTCGGGTCTGTTGCCTTAAATACGAGTCTCACGAGCCTGATTACCTCAACACTCAAAGGTTATTTCAATACGTTGATAGGGTACGATAAAGAGTTGGCCGCTAAAGTCTCCGGCTCAGCGTATACTACCCAGTTTGATAGTGGTACGGCACCTTCAGTCGGTGCGTGGGCGGCAATTTTTGGAGCTTCGGCCCCATCAGCCTCTTCTGTTATTCCTGTGACGGCAACAACTAATCCAGACAGGATGGATGCTGTTCTGCCGCTGCTCAAGGCTCTTTTTGATAAGATCAACAGCGTCTGGCTCAGCAGTGTGGTGGGAGTGGCCAGAGAGATGGAGACAAAAAAACATGAGGGACTGGCAGCCTCATTCCCGCTGTATAACACGATTCTTACAGGGATCCAGAATACCAGCACAACGGTTCCGCCATCCGGCGCCATCGCGGGCATTTACGCTTACGTTGACCGGACAAGAGGCGTATGGAAAGCACCTGCAAACGTCAGTATCAGTGGAATCGTTGGGCCGAAGGATACCTTCTCCGCATCCGAACTTGATGCGCTCAATGTTGATCCGAACAGTGGGAAATCGATTAATGCGATTCGAAAATTTTCCGGCAAAGGTACCCTGGTGTATGGGGCACGCACTCTTGCAGGTAATGACAATGAGTGGCGCTACATCAGCGTCCGGCGGTTCTTTAACTTTGTTGAAGAGTCTACGAAAAAAACGACCGAGCAGTTTGTTTTTGAACCGAATGATGCCAATACCTGGGTACGCATTCAGGCCATGATTGAGAATTTTCTGACGGTGCTCTGGAGGCAGGGCGCGCTGCAGGGAGTCAAACCGGAACACGCGTTTTATGTCTCCGTTGGTCTCGGAAAAACCATGACGCCGCTCGATATTCTTGAGGGCCGGTTGATTGTTGAAATCGGGATGGCCGCCGTCAGGCCTGCCGAGTTTATCATTCTCAGATTCTCTCATAAAATGGCAGAGTCTTAGGAACATTGATGGAATGGAGTGGGGCAGGTCAAGAAGCAAGTAACTTTTTCAATCTTTAAACACAACAGAACATGGCACAAGAATATCCAGTACCAAGGTTTCATTTTCAGGTTGATTGGGGCGGAGCAAAATTGAGTTTTACCGAAGTAACCGGCCTTGTCATGGAAAGGGAGAAGATTGAATACCGCCATAGCGACAGCAAGGATTTTAACAAAATCAGCATGCCGGGAATGGTTAAAAACAATAACATCACCCTGAAACGCGGAAAATTTGAGAGTGATTTTGACTTCAACACATGGCTGGAGGAGATCGCTAATGAGCGCGTGGATAAAAGGCGGGATGTGACTATTCGTTTGCTCAATGAAAAGCACAATCCTGTTGCCGCATGGACGGCCATTCGCTGTTTCCCGGTTAAAATTACCGCTTCAGATCTGAAATCGGATGCCAATGAAATTGCGGTAGAGAGTATTGAGCTTGCCCATGAAGGGCTGAAGTTGATGAAGGTCTAAACACGCTTTTGTATGGTTGACTATTATCCGCCGTGGGGGTTTTACTTTAAAGTGGTATTCAACATCAGTTCCGACAAGAACGATGTCCGTTTTCAGTCTGTGTCGGGCCTCTCGGTTGAGTACGACTATGAGAGTTACAAGGAAGGCGGCGAAAATCGCTTTGAGCACAAGTTACCGGTCCGCACTAAATATGCGGATCTGGTGCTGAAGCGGGGAATGTTGGTGGATTCCACCGTGATTACCTGGTTTCTTGATGCATTCAACAACCGGACCTTTAAACCTGCTACGATCACGGTAAACCTGATGAACGAAAAAAGTGAGCCATTAAAAAGCTGGAATGTTGTTGATGCCATTCCGAAAAAATGGCTTGTCAGCGATTTGAATGCAACTGACAATGGCATTGTGGTTGAGACGATGGAGCTTGCCTATCGTTATTTCACCATTCAGTAAAGGAGTGAACAATGCCTGTTGAAATTAAAGAGCTGCACATCAAGGTGACCGTGAATGCAACAGAAGGAGCATCACCGAATCAACAAACAGTCAGTTCGGGCAACAAGAGTGACGTTGACCGGCAAAACATTATTGCCGAATGTGTTGAACAGGTGCTTGAGGTACTGCAAAACAAAGTGGAGCGCTGATGGCTGACAAGGGAGAACTGGAAAAAATGCTCATTCTCGCCTTTGCCGATTCACAGAAGGCGGAGAGCGGCGGCAAAAAAGAGGCGGACGACTATGTTGAGGCGCTGATCAATCCTGAAACCTATACCCTCAACTATAAACTCAAGTTTTCCGAGTCAGGACAGGGACAGGGGAGCAGCGGCAAGCAGCTCAAGTATGAATACACTGAGCCTGAGGAGATCTCTTTTGAATTTCTTTTCGACAACACCGGAATTATTGACGGCAAACCGAGAGATTCCATAGCCGATGATCTTAAAAAGTTCAGGCAGGTACTGCTTGAGTACAAGGGCGATGCACATGAACCTCGCCATTTCAAGCTGGTCTGGGGAAAAAACTCAATTTTTAAAGGACGGGTAACGGAGGCGAATTTCACCTACAAGTTATTCAAACCTGACGGCACTCCGATTCGGGCCTCTGCAAAGGTGACCTTTAAAAGCAGTATTGAGGAGCAGAAGCGGGCCGCAAAGGAAGACAAGAAATCGGCGGATCTGACGCATGTCCGTAAAGTGAAAGCCGGCGATACGCTGCCGCTGATGTGTTACCTGATTTATGGAGATCCGAAATACTACCTTGCTGTAGCTGAAGCCAACGGTCTCAGCAATTTTCGATCGTTGATACCGGGGATGGATATTGTTTTTCCGCCTCTGGAAAAAGTAAATAACGGGTAATGTGAGCAACGAAACGACTATTCCGACACCTGCAACTCCGGATGTATGCACGGTAGCGGTTCTGATTGATGGCGCTGAAATTCCCGGTGCATTTCACGTTTTATCCGTTTCCGTAACAAGGGAGCTGAACAGGATTCCTGTGGCGACGCTTCAGCTTCTGGATGGAGAGGCTGCAAAATCAACCTTTGCTGCCAGTAACGGTGATCTTTTTATTCCGGGTAAAAAAATTGAAATCCAGCTTGGATACCGTTCAAAGAATGACAGTGTGTTCAAGGGGATCATCATCAAGCACAGTATTAAAATACGCAAGTCTGCAACGCTGCTTCTTGTGGAATGTCGGCATGAGGCGGTCAGGATGACCAGCGGAGTCAAGAGCCGTTATTATATCGACAAGCTGGACAGCGATATTATGGAGGAGATTCTCGGTTTACACGGCTTCAACAAGGATGTCGAGGTGACCAGGCCCAAACTGAAAGAAGTTGTTCAGTATGAAGCTACAGATTGGGATTTTCTTCTTTGTCGTGCCGAAGCCAATGGACAAGTGCTCTTTGCCGGAGACGACAAGATCACAATTGCCTCACCTGACAGCAGTAAAAGTGCTGTGGTGACGGTAAACTACGGCTCAACCATTCTCGAACTTGATGCTGAAATAGATGCCCGCTCGCAAAGCAAAGGCATTAAGGCGAATAGCTGGAATGCAACTGACCAGAATGTGATTGAAGCGGAGGCCAGCGAGCCTTCCATAACAAACTGCGGGAATCTGACAGCGGCAAATCTTGCGCAAATCATTGGCGGAGATGCCCATGTCATCCGCCATGGCGGTAAACTCACGGAGTCTGCACTTCAGGCATGGGCCAATGGTCGCCTGGTGAAAGAACGTTTTGCGAAAGTTCGTGGACGGGTACGGTTTCAGGGCTTTTCGGGTGTCTTACCCGGAAACATCATAGAGGTTACTGGTATTGGAGAACGTTTTGAGGGAAAGATGTATGTCTCCGGCGTGCGTCATGCTGTGGACAATGGGAACTGGGAAACAGATGTGCAGTTTGGACTCAATCCGGAACTTTTTTCTGAGACCTACAACCTTCGTCCTTTACCGGCATCAGGTTTGCTGCCTGCCGTCAGTGGACTGCAGATAGGAATTGTCACCGTACTGGAAAATGATCCGGATGGCGAAGAACGCATCAAGGTGCGACTTCCCCTGGTGAGCGCTACGGAGGATGGTGTCTGGGCGCGTGTTGCTACTCTGGATGCCGGTAACAATCGAGGCACTTTTTTTCGCCCTGAAATCGGTGACGAAGTGGTAGTAGGTTTTCTCAGTGATGATCCCTGTTATCCGATAATACTGGGCATGTGCCACAGCAGCGCCAATCCCGCCCCTGAGCCAGCCAAAGACAGCAACCACCGGAAAGGGTATGTCAGCCGGGAAAAAATGCAATTCAGCTTTGATGATGAAAAGAAAATCATAGTTCTTGAAACGCCCGGCGGCAACAAACTGACGCTTTCAGAGGAAGACAAAGGAATTGTCATTGAAGACCAGAACGGCAATAAAATAACCCTTGATGATAGCGGAGTCAAAATTGAAAGTGCCAAAGATCTTGTCATGAAAGCCTCAAAGGATATGAGCGCCGAAGGCATGAACATAGAGTTAAAAGCGCAGACAGGCTTCAAGGCATCCGGAGCCGGAAGCGCTGAAGTTTCAGGAGCAAGCACAACGCTAAAAGGAAGCGCCACAGCGACCATCAGTGGTGGCCTCGTTCAGATTAACTGATAAAATGGTATAACAATGCCTCCAGCGGCAAGGGTAGGAGATATGATCGTCAGTTCAGCAACGCAGGGTGCCCCGGTGCCCATTATTCCGCCGGGAGCACCGACCGTGCTTCTTGGTGGCCTTCCCGCCGCACGCATGGGCGATTCGTGTGGCGCTGATACCATCCTGAAAGGTTCTGCGACGGTCTTGATTGGAGGAATGCCTGCGGCAAGAATCGGTGACCTGACTGCTGCAGGAGGTTCTGTATTGCCTCCAGGAGCCCCGACAGTGCTTATAGGTGGGTAACAGCAGGGCAGTGGCGGTCTCTGTTATTTTTTCCGGAACAACTTAAACGCTCATAAGAAACAGATGGATCTTCCATTTCTCGGTCGTGGGTGGTCTTTTCCACCCACATTCAACCGGACGGCCTCTGGAGTTGAGATGCTTGAAGGTGAGGCTGATATCGTTTCAAGCCTCCAGGTGCTGCTCAGTACCGCACAGGGGGAGCGGGTTATGCTGCCTCAATATGGTTGTAACCTGGATGAGTTACTTTTTGAAAGCCTTGATACGCGCATGAAAACCCTGATGGCCGATAAAGTGGAGTCAGCCATTCTGTATCATGAACCGCGTATCGAGCTGGAAAATGTTGTGCTCGATGAAAGTGCGGAGCTTGACGGGGTCGTGTTGATAAATATAGTTTACCGGGTCAAAACGACCAATTCCCGCTTTAATCTGGTTTTTCCTTATTACAAGCTGGAAGCTACTGATGTTAATCTGGCTGCGACCGTTACTTTATTACCCGATAACCGTTGACGTATGTCTACAGAGAATGAATGCCGGAGCAATACGGATCCCGATAAAAACCTCAGAGAGGGCACAAGCCAGGATCAGAGGGCATCTGCGGCCCTGAATACGGCTTCTGTTCCGGTCAATGAGCATGGCCCGGCATACGGCATGGTGTTTGCTCAAAACTATGCCGCCATGCTGAACTATTTCGATGCGGCCAATATGGCGGCAGGAGATTGGCAGCCTTTTTTCAGCGGCGATGTTTCTGCCCAACTCGCCCTTGTGGCCATTGAAGATATCAATGCCTACAAGGCGACCATCAAATCCTGGTTTGATTATCTGAACATGCGTGATCATCAGCATGATCATGACCGCCTGAAAAATACTTTTGGTTTTCTTTTCAGCACACTGGGAACCATGGCCCTCCAGCTTGATGAGTTTCAAAAGAATCTGCCAGTTGAAATCGGCCTGAAAGGAACACTGCAAAACCTTGTCAAAAGCCAGTTGGCCCCAGCATTCAAGCGCCTGATTACCTATTACAAGGCAGGAAAAGCGCTTCATTTGATTCACGAGAGCATCCCGTCCCCATCAATACTGATCCTGCGCAGCCCGGTTGTACCCTTTGCATCAGTTCTTGCCTCGGGATTATCTACTGATTGGAGTGAAGAGCAACTATGGAGCGACTATGTTGCTCTGATTCCTGAAGATGAGTCGGTGTATGGTGACAAGCCAGATAACCCCGGGGAGAAGATCTTTCTTCAAATCAATCATTGCACGACGCACAACCTGTTCAAATCTGTTTTTGACCAGTTTCTGAAAGTGTTTGCCCGTATTATCAGCGAGGCTGAAGCTGCACTCAATGATACCTTGACAAAATGGGATAAACATGAACCCCATTATGCTCTTTTTCTTGCCTTCCTGCGTCTGTTTGAATACGTGCGGAGTGAGGCCAATACGCTTTCCCGTCGTCATTTGGATTTCTATTACCGGGAGGTTCTACGTCTCAGGGAAAAACCTGCCCAACCAGGTCAGGTGCATCTGCTAGTAGAGCTGGCAAAGCATGCTCGTTCTCATGAATGTAAGGCAGGTAAAGAGTTCAAGGCAGGAAAAGATGACGGGGGACGGGACGCCTTCTTTGCAAATGATCATGATGTTGTTCTCAACCAGGCAAAGGTTGTTTCCCTGAAAACCCTCTACCGGCATGGTGATGAAAGAATTGGTACAGTAATACCGAACAGTATTTATAAAGGGCGGTTTTCTGCTTCCAGGCGCATGTTGTTGCGCAATACCCTCGAGGGCCGGATTTATGCGTCACCTGTGGCAAATTCTTCCGCCCCATCCTGGCATCCATTTTTCAACAAGGTCTATACTGAAGGGATTCTGCAGAACATCAACATGGCGGAAGCTGAGACAGGATTTGCCATCGCTTCACATTATCTGCTGCTGGAAGAGGGGAGCCGGACCATCACGGTTGAATTCACGCTGGCCGCTCCTTTATCAGGATTCAGCAAAGAACATGGCAGAGACGTGGTTTGTTCACTGACCACAAAAAAAGGATGGCTGACAGCAGAAGAGGTCACTTTCAGAGCTATAAGCGACATCCAACTACAATTGCAGATAGTACTGAGCGGCAATGAACCGGCCATTACTCCGTACTCAAGCAAGGTTCATGGATATGTTTTTGAGAGTGAGCTGCCAGTCCTGGTTGTCAAGCTGCGGCATAGGAATAATGCCAACTACATCTATCCTCTTCTCCGGGAGGCGGTTCTTGGAGCAATTAAACTGAACGTTGACGTCAAAGGGCTCAAATCCATTGCTCTTTCCAACGATTTCGGTCCGGTTGATTCCAGCAAGCCATTCCAGCCGTTTGGAGCTTCTCCCCTCAAAGGAAATGCGCTGATTGTCGGATCGAAAGAGTTGTTTCAGAAAGAGCCTGATACGGTAAGCGCAGATATTGCCTGGCAGATAAAACCAGTTCCCTATAAAAAAACACCATCCATTGCCGTTGAATTTCTGGGCCAGGGGACTTGGGCATCCTCAGGTTACAGTGCAGCTCTCTATCAAGAGGAACCTGTTATTGACTTATCTGAAAATGTCGACTCTTCATTGCTTGATTTGCCGGACTTTACCGCCAATGAATATTTTTCTTCTAGTTCTCGCCGGGGATTTTTCAGGTTAATGCTGACTGAGGGGTTTGGATCTGCTGAATACCAGACTGACTTGATCAAATATCTCATCAGCAAGTCGGAATCTGATAAACCGGCAAGTCTGCCTGTTGCCCCAACGATCGCCTCACTGACGCTTGACTATAGCGCCAGCACCACTCTCCAGCTCAATTCCGCTTCACAGGAGGCTTATCAAAACCGGAAAGGGCGCTTTTTTCATCTTGCTCCTTTCGGGCAAGCCGAGCAGCATCCCTTTTTACGTTCATCGAAAACAACCACACTGTTGCCTCAATTCAGTTTTCTGCGAGATAATACCATCGTGCAAAGTGAGGCTGAATTTTATATTGGCCTCAGCGGATTACAGGTACCCCAAAATCTCTCACTGTTGTTTCAGGTTGAAGATGGAACGGCTAATCCGCTCGCCTTGAAGCCAACGCCACATATTGAATGGAGTTATCTCAGCAATAACGAATGGATCGGATTTGCGGAAAATGAGGTGCAGGATGGCACCGATGAACTCCTGAATTCCGGCATCATGACCTTGGCGATTCCACAGGAGGCAAACTCAAGTAACACCATTTTGCCGGCAGGACTCTTCTGGATTCGTGCTGCAGTCTCCGAAAAAAGTGATGCGGTCTGCAAACTGCAGTTACTTGAAGCGCAGGCACTGAAAGCAAGTTTTGTCGATCACGGGAATTCCCCGACCTTTACAGCAACCCCGCTGCCTGAAGGAACCATCAGCAAGCCCGCTCAACCGGATGCGGAAATCAAAACGGTCAGTCAACCCTTTGCATCTTTTGGAGGGCGTGGTATTGAGCAAACTGAAGCGTTCAATACGCGAATCAGCGAACGCCTTCGCCACAAGGATCGCGCTATTACGCTGTGGGATTACGAACGTTTGATCCTTGAGGCTTTTCCTCAGATATATAAGGTAAAGTGTCTTAACCATACCTGCTATGAGCCAAGCGAAAGTGGCGCAGGCATATACAAGGAATTGGCGCCGGGTCATGTCACCATTATCACCATTCCAAACTTGCAGTTCCATAATCTGCGAGATCCGCTCAGGCCCTATACCAGTCTTGGCTTGCTGCAGGAGATTGATTTGTTTGTTAAAAAACGTCTCGGTTGTTTTGCTGTGCCGCACATCAAGAATCCTCAGTTTGAAGAGGTGCGTGTCAGTTTCAAACTGCGTCTGTATGACGGTTTCGATGAAACCTTTTATGTGAACCTGCTGCAGCAGGCGATCACCCGCTTTCTGTCGCCATGGGCATTTGCCGGAGGTGGAGGACTCTCATTTGGTGGAAAAATCTACAAATCAGTGCTGATCAATTTTATTGAGGAGCAGCCTTACGTTGATTATGTGACTGATGTTCAGTTGTTTCAGGAGATCAATGGGGAACCCCCGAGTTCGGATCACCTGAGTGAGGTGGAAGGTTCCAGGGCTGTCTCTGTTCTGGTTTCAGCTCCGGCGATAAAACACGAAATTACGCTCATTACCTCTACGCCGGAAAATGCATCCGGTAAAATTTGTCAGTGTGAAGCATGAGCCAGAGTCAAAAAAACATAGCGAAACATCCCGTCCTTAAACCGGCGGAAGATTTCTACAAGTTGCGCAGGGATGGTATCGGCTTCATCGAGCAGATGGCAAGCGTGCTGTGGTCAGATTATAATACCCATGATCCCGGTATTACGACGCTGGAGGCGCTCTGTTATGCAATGAGCGACCTTGCCTATCGTATTGGGTGGGATATCAAAGATATTCTTTCACCGGAAACACTCTCTCCGGACTCATCCCGGCCTTACCCGAACCAGCCGTTTTTTACGGCAAGGGAGATTCTGACGATCAACCCGGTGACGATCGACGATTTTCGCCGGGTACTTATCGACCTTCCAAAAATCCGCAATGCCTGGGTTTTCTGCAAGGAATGTGCTTGCCATTCAAGCTATTACGCCTGGTGTGACAAGGGTCAACTGCAGCTCTCTTACCTGAATCCCGGCGATTTACCCCGGTCTCCGGTCAAAAAGGTTGCGCCGCGAGGGCTCTATGATGTAAGAGTAGAGCTCGAAGCTGACCCCGGACAGGGTGACCTGAATGATCGCAAGATAGAGTATACCTCAAATTTTCATGATGCCGACGGAGCGCACTCGACCATTATGGAATTACGATTTCCTGAGCTTAATCTTGCCGACAGCCACTTGTGGAGGCTTTTTCTTGACAGTGACGAGGCCTTTGCTAGGAGGGCTGACAACGACTTGTTTACGGTGACGCTCACCAGACTTGGCGCAACGAAAACCTATGATCTGCTCAGCGACCCGGCGCTCGATGAAGAGGGGCGCAACAACTATCTTCGCAATCACTGGCGGACAGTATTTTATCTCGATTTTACCCTTACGTTTACCCATACTCTTGCTGACAATTCCCGAAAGAGCGATACCATTCGCATAAATAATGCGGCCCTTCGTGTTTTCAGCGATTCTGCCGCAAAAAACTCGATAACTGTCGAAACGTTGAAAGGTGTGCTGGAGGACAAGGGTGCCGGAGGCTTTCTGCAGCGTTACCGCAGGAAAGCCATTGCGTCAAGGGATGCTGTTTTGAGCGCAAAAGCCGCATTGCTGATGCATCGCAATCTGGATGAGGACTATTGTTCTATAACCGTCGTCGGTATAGAGGAGGTCGCCGTCTGTGCTGATGTGGAGGTGACGGCCGACGCCGACATCGAATGGGTACAGGCGAAAATCTGGTTTGAAATAGAACAGTATTTCAATCCTCCAATCCGCTTCTTTACCTCCCGGGAATTAAAGGATGCCGGAGAGCCAGTCGAAGAGATATTCAATGGTCCTGAACTCAACTGCGGTTTTATTCGGGCTGATGATCTGGAGAAGTCCTCACTCAAGGCGGAGCTGCGCGTTTCGGATATTATCAACCGCCTGATGGAAATTGATGGCGTGATAGCGGTCAATCAATTGCTGCTGACCAAATATGACGCTGAAGGAAATGCGATCAAGGGTACTGCCAATCTTGATTCGAACAAAACCAGCGCTTCATGGCTGTTACGCGTCAGCGAACAGCACCAGCCTCGTCTGTACAAAAATGCTTCGCGGTTTCTGTTTTATAAAAACGGACTGCCATTTCTTCCGAGGATGGATGAGGTGTCAGATACCCTGAATCAGTTGCATGGTGAGGCTGAACGTCCGAAGCTGAACAATGTCGATATGGAGTTGAGCATTCCTGCAGGTACTTTCAGAGACTGCAAGGAGTATTATCCCGTTCAATACAGCCTCCCTCTGGTTTATGGTACCGGCCCTGAAGGAGTTCCATCTCAAGCGACCGAACTTCGTCAGGCTCAGGCGAAACAGATGAAAGCCTATCTGATTGTGTTTGAACAGATGCTCGGTAATGCCCTGGCGCAACTGGCCCATACCGCAGATCTCTTTTCGCTCGACCCCGACATCAGGCAGACCTATTTCGTCAAGGTGTTCAGCGAGGAGCTGATTAAAGGATTTGATGAGATCAAAAATGGCACTTATGGAAGTGAAGCTCTTGAACAAATGACAGAAACCCGCTCCGAATTTTTGCAGCGCAGACACAGGTTTCTTGATCATCTGCTCGCACGTTTCGGTGAACTTTTCAGTGAGTATGCCTTGTTGCTGAACAATGTCTATGGCAAGCAGGTTGCTCTTGAGCGTTTAATCGACGACAAGATTGCCTTCCTTAAAGCCTATCCGCTGATCAGTCATAATCGGGCTAAAGCTTATGATTATACACAGAACTCATCCCTGCAGGAGAACCAGCCATGCATCAAAAAGCGCATCAGTCTCTTGCTGGGTTATCCTGATCTGACTTTATTCTTCACCGGTACTCATCCGGCTTATGGGCCGGGGTATACCGTCCCGTTTGAGCTGAAGGACAGAAACAACAAAATATGGCTGAAAGGAAAAATAACCCATCCCGCCTTTTCGTCGGGTGAGGCAGAAACAAAGGCACTCCAGGAACTGCTTGTCCGGATGCATCACTCGCAATACTACGACATCATTCATAAACAAAAAACAGGCCTTTTCCAGCTTGTCTTTAACGATAAAACAAGCAAAGTGCATGCTTTGCATCCTTCATTGTTCAGCACACCAGCGGCAGCGGAAGAGCTGCAGAAAGAGTTGCAGGCATGGAGTGCAAATGAACGGCTGATGGTTGTTGAGCATCTTCTGCTGCGTCCGAAGTTTCCCGGAGATGCGCTCTATAAACCCTGCGACGATGGAAGCGGACTGGCCTGTTGTGATGAAGACCCCTATTCATTCAGGCTTACCTTTGTCATGCCCGGCTGGACGACACTCTATACCGACAATCTGGACATGCGCGGATTTGCTGAACGTACCATCCGGGAGGAAACACCGTCCCACCTGCTTGGTAAAACCTGTTGGGTAGGCAATGATGACAGCCAGTTCGACCGTTTTGAAGAGGCATGGTATACATGGCTCTCGGTTAATTCCAGATTTGACTGGAGCGAAGAGCGACTGCATGAACGCATTAAGGCCATGCTCACCGCGAATATTCTGACAGTTACTGAGCAGAATAAGATCTGTCAATGCGCTACGGAAATTCTGGAAAAATGTGGAATGGAGTTTTATCACTGGATGGAAAGCAACGTCAACAACGGGAATTTACCGGATTCCGATTTCAATCCATCAGCCATCAGTTTGTGCCCTGGAATGATCGTCAGGGAAGGGACAGTCAACGACATCCTGCACTTCCTGAAAGATCAATACAACAGCTATAAGGAAGTTTCTTTCCGGCTCTGGAACGTCGTGAATATACTTGGCGAACTGCACAACATCTATCCTGTTGCAACCCTGCATGATTGTGATGAAGGCAGTGACAGCAACCCGGTACGTTTAAACAACACCGCTCTTGGTGACCATCCGTTGAGTTCATCATCTGATAATAAATGATAACGGTCAAACAACTGTACCATGGAACCTACTCAAAATAGTTATCCGGTTTTTGTCGCCAATCAGGTGCTTACCAGCAGGCACTTGAATGAAATTTTCAACTATCTGGATGAACAGGATCGTCTGACACGGGCAAACCTTGTCGGTATAGGCATTGTCTGTGGCCTGGAAATCAGCATTACTGCCGCAGATGGCAAAACGACGATTTATGTGTCGAGAGGCTGTGGAGTTACTTCACAGGGCTATTTGATTGTTGTGCCCGAAGAGGGTTTGACGCTGGTGTCCTGCAAGGCTGATTATCAGATTCCTGATGAGGTGGATTATCCGGAGTTCAGAAACCCTGATACAAGGATACAATATCCCTTGTGGGAACTCTTCCCGGCAGGGGAGCAGGCAACTGTTGCGTTGGGCAGCGACAGCGATGCCAGCTTTCTGGATGACAAGGCAGTGCTGCTTTTTCTGGAGCTGAAAAAAACATCGCTTCGCAACTGCAGTCCCAAAAATTGCGACGACAAGGGCTCGGAAGTGACTGCCAGCCTTAAACCATTGCTGATCAAGGTTGAAGACCTTGAGAAGATCATGAAAGCAGCCAACTCGCTCGATAGCGGACTGACCTCCAGCGATCTTGAGGCTGCTTTACTGGAAAAGTTGAAACTGCCGGATATACCTATGCCCCGTTTCAACGTCGTCAACAGCAGTCCGGCGACCTCAAACGACATTTATGCGGCTTTTCTGAATCTCTTTAACGCCAATAAACTGGCAGGTTCCACCGCTAATGCCCTGAGTGCCGCATACCAGGCTTTCAAGCCGCTTCTGCAGGAGAGTTATAAGAGCGATCCTTTTGGAGAGTTCAAAAAAACATTCTCTTTTCTTGACCAAAGCCCGACAGCAACCGATCAAGTCATATTCATGCAGTATTATTATGACTTTTTTGATGACTTGTTGCGTGCTTATGATGAATTTCGCTGGAAAGGGGTTGATTTGTTCTGCTCATGCTGCCCCTCTGCGGCTCTGTTTCCACGCCATTTGATGCTTGGCTTACTCTATCCGGAAAAGGCAGCTCATTCAGGCAGTTATCGGCAGAATTACCTGCCTTCACCTGCTTTCGATGCGTGTTCCGGTCGCTCAAAAGAGCTTTTGCAGCTCTTCATGCGTCTCGTTGAGATGACCCGCAGTTTTACCCATACTCCAGGCTTGTTGCCCCAACTCTTCAGCAGGGCATATACAGCTTTAAACGTCGATCCTCAAATCTGCGTAACACCCACTGTTTTTGGTGACAAGTCTCTCTCCGACAAGGCTATTCCCTATTATTACCAGAATAACGGCACGACTCCTTTATACAAGCTTTGGAGCAATGAAAAGACACGGCGAAACCGTGCCAACCAGAACTTGAGTTATCGTTGCAGCGACTTCAGGCCAGTCGCTCCGGATTTTGTCAGCAATCCGCTGCGTTATGACCTTGAGCCTCACAATTTTCTGCTAATTGAAGGTCATTTAGGAAAAAACTACCAGCGTGTATTGAAAACACTGCTGTCGCTCAAGACGCAATATCGACTTCCCGTTGAGATCATCGCCTTGAGAACGGGAGCTTATGATGATACCCAGACCGTCGATCTTAGCAAAGAATCGGTTCGCTTTCAGGATCTTGAGAGCTTGTATGATTCCTTGTGCGAAGAGGTACTGGCGACCTTGACCGAGGGAGTGAGGTATCTTTATGATCTTCCCATGACCTCTGAAAATGCGCCTTTGCCTGGCGGCAAACCACAACACTCGTTGCTGAAAACCCATGCGCCGGGTTACCTTGTTCAGGAAAAAAGTGTAGGCGCATGGTACGAGAAGTACTGGACGCGTTTTCAGTCCAGGCCATATATTAATGTTGAGCAGACCACTTTTAATGCCGCTGTTCTCGAAAAGGTCTGCCGTGTTCTGTTGAACGGCACAACCAGTCTGCCGGAAACAAATTATGTTCATGTCGTTTCAATCTACTATTACACCAAGCTTTCAGAAGCTCTGGCGGTGACGCTTGACGCTTTAACCTATTCCGATTTTGAGAACAAATATCAGGATCTGCTGAGCCTGATGCGTTTTTTGTGCTCAGCCTTGCTCAGCACAATTTCGGCAGAATACAAGCTCTTTTCGTCCCAGGGAACTATGGTGAGCCATTATAATGATGTGCTTTTTTCCAGCAAGTTCGATTCCATCAAATCACTCTATGACGAGTATGTTCGTCGCATAAGAGATTTAAAGAAAAAGCAGTTTCTCGGCACTTTTCTGCAAGATCATCCAGGTATACAGCATAAAGCAGGAGTGCCGATTGGAGGCACCTTTATTCTTCTCTATCATCAGGATCCGGCACCGGTGTTGAGTGTCAATACCGCAGCGACCACCACACTCTCCTTTGTCTCCGAAAAAAACGCCAATACAGTGTCGTTGTCCAACTTCACCAATGCATTATCGATTGCCAATACCCGGACTCTGACTGATGCCATCGGGCGCATCAGCACAAATCAACTGCTTGCATCAAACCCCGACATCAATCTCGTGCTTGATTCGCTGAGCAGTCAGATAGAGAGTCTGAACGGTGGAAAACGTCCTCTCAGAGGAAAGGATTCGGCGACGAGGATCATTGCGAACGCGGTTAATGAACTGGAAGACGGGGCTGTTATTGCGGATTTTTATCTCCCGTACCTGATCTCTTCCAATGTCGAAGCGGTACAGTTTGTTTTACCGAAAACCCAGCCTGCGACCATTTCCGGCATAGTGGCAAATGAACATGAATACGAATGGATAGATTCCGTCAAACATTTGAATTACCTCTGTTTACGTGATTACCGGCCAGCAGGGACGCCGAAAGCTCCCGCAGCACATGAACAGGAGCGGAGTCGTCTGAAAGACAATTATATCGTCAGGATTTACAAGTATGAAATTCAGGGACAATCTCTCCTTCAGGGTAATTCCCCTGTAGACATTGTTGTTCCTTTACAAGGAGATGCTGGCCTCACTCATTACAAACTTTCTGCTGTTGCCCGCACACTGAATGAGCAGTTTCCTCTTGGCCTTGTTTTTGACACCGTGG
>CAISRC010000116.1 GCA_903887845.1 uncultured Chlorobiaceae bacterium | reverse complement strand
TCCGGGCATACCAAGTTCACCTGACTTCATACATAAAACCCAGCAAATGCAGCAACGACAGGGGTGTGCCTTTGAAAATGGGCACTACAACGCAGTAATTTGATGCTGTATTTTACTGAATCAAAAATGGTGTGGCGCTGAGTTTTTCACCCATCACCTGATAGATTTTCCGGGCATGCATGGTAGGTTTTGACGGGATGCCATACTGGTGTCCACTCGTTTTATGCATCAGGATGCTCTGCTGCACATGCACCAGCTCATTGCGGATGATTTCCGGCGAAAGAGGTTGGTATTGCAATTGTACCCGGTACGATAAATGTCGGATGCAGACCAGTGCCATAAAACAAATGGCCACATGTGCCTCAATTCGCCTTGGTGTCCAGTGGTAGATTGGACGAACTCTCAGATCATGCTTGGTCAAGCGGAATGTTTCTTCAATTTGCCATAACCCCCGATAATGCTCAAAGGCATCGCTTGCTGCCATGTCACCGACATTGGTGATAACACCATGTAGTCCATCCCACTGTTCGGCATATCTGATTTTTTCTTCATCAATAATCACGGATTGTCGTGACAGTTGCTCGATCTTCAGATATTTGCGATACGAGGTGCTCTTGAGAAATGATTCAGGATTTTTTGATTTGTTGAGTTTCTTCTGCAGTTTATCCAGCGCCTTTTGGCGGTCATAGGCATCTTTGCTTGCCCGTTTTTTGGTGTAGCTGACCAACAGCCGACGGTTGCCCGGTAAGGCAATCTCTTTGAACCGTATGTTGTCACCCTGCTGATACCCCGCCTTGTCCAGAATCTGCTCTTTGATGCTTTCTGGCTGATTCTTCAGCCTTGCGGCAACAATGTACTGCTTTTCACTCTGCTCGATCAGCGCAAGGTTTTCCTTTGAGAGCAAGCCACTATCAGCGACAAACACCACACGGTCAACCTCAGCCATACGCTTTATCTGCTCGATGGCATCCTTGAGGGTATGACCTTCCCAGGTTGCACCATTGTAAAGCCGGTATCCAAGCGGAAATCCATGTTTGCTCACCATCATAGCCAGTAACACCTGAACTTCACTCTGCTTGTTTTCCTTGCTCAATCCATTGTTGCGCAACTCATCTTCACTAAACGACTCAAAATACAGGGTCGTGCAGTCATAAAAAACGACATCGATTTTTTCGGCAAACAATCCAGTCGCCGCTTCCCATGCCTTTTTCCTGATCAGCTCAATACTTTGTTTATCGACATAATCCAGCGTCCGGTACACCGCGCTCAAATCAAGTTTAACCCCGAAGTCCCGTTCCAGATCAATAACGCTCTTGTGTTTGCTGGCCGGATTGGCAATTCTGGCCAGCACCAGATGTTTGATGGTCTTGGCTGCCTGTACTCGTCGTGCAGGATTACCGAGCACGCCGTTAAAACCAAGTTCATCAAACAACTTCCCATAAATTTCATGGATGCCAACAACCACACGACTCTCTTCAAGAAGCTGCTTCAGATCTACGTTTAACGGCTGATCTGAGGACAAGTCAGCCTTTTTTCTTCCTTCAATGACTATTCGAGCCAATTCATCAGGACGGAATAATGTCGGAACGGATTCAGCCTCAAGGCCCGCCTTGATAAACTCGGCCAGTTCCTTCATTTTAATCAGTTCTTCGTCATTCATAGCAATGCCGACATAGCGGACAATGCGTTGCTTGACTTTGTCACCGCTGCGTTCACTGGCGACGATCTGTACAGATTGCCTTGGTGAATTCGGTGTTGATTTGACACGGACAAACATGGAAAAAAGCCAAAATATGAAGAAAGACTATGATGAAAAGTACAACAAAAACAAATAATAATCAAGCAAAAAGATTCATTAGGCACTACAAAAGCAAAAACAAAATGACCCCTTGATTTTATTGGCTTTCCGGGCGAGTTCACTTAGCAAGTGTATGAAGTCAGGAAATGAGAAGGCAAGAG
>CAISRC010000115.1 GCA_903887845.1 uncultured Chlorobiaceae bacterium | reverse complement strand
GATTATTTTGTCCGCCTGATTTTCGTGAAATCTTTCGCAATAACCATTGTTATTTATTATACTTCATGTTGGTTAACATCTGTTAAGATACCGTACCTGCAAAAGAGTGGTTCAATCAACAGCTAACACCTTTTCTCTTATAGACATCATCTCTTTGTATCATATAATCCTTTTGAAAGACAAGCACGTCACACCATGATGCATCAGTATAGCAGCAGTTCCTATCTCTCAGGGGGAAATGCCCCTTATATCGAAGATCTTTATGAAGCCTATCTCGACAATCCAGGCTCTGTTTCTGAAAAGTGGCGAGCTTACTTTGATGCCATGCAAAATATGCCGGGAGCAAACGGCTCCGATGCCCGAGATATCGCGCACTCACCCGTACAGGCATCGTTTGCTGAAAGAGCACGTCTTGGCCCAATCTGCCGTGTTGTAGCAAATCCTGATGCCGAACTCGGCCGCAAACGGGTCTCGGTACAGAAACTGATCGCCGCCTACCGCAACATTGGTTCACGCTGGGCAGATCTTGATCCCCTGAAACGTCAGGAGCGACCTGCACTTCCCGATCTTGAGCCCTCCTTTTACGGGTTCACGGATACCGACATGGATATTGTCTTTAACACCAGCAATACCTATTTCGGCAAGGAAAGTATGCCGCTTCGCGAAGTGCTGCAGAATCTGCGCGAGACCTACTGTGGTACACTTGGCATTGAGTTCATGTACATCACTGACCAGACGGAAAAACGGTGGTGGCAGGCAAAGTTCGAGACGATACGTTCGAAACCTGATTTCACTCCGGAGAAGAAAAAACATATTCTTGAACGTTTAACTGCTGCTGAAGGATTTGAGCGCTATCTCCATACCCGTTTTATCGGCCAGAAACGCTTCTCTCTTGAAGGGGGAGAAAGCTTTATTGCCTCCATGGATGAACTGATCCAGCGCGCCGGCAAGGCCGGGGTGCAGGAGATCGTCATCGGTATGGCCCACAGGGGACGATTGAATGTGCTTGTCAATATCATGGGAAAAAATCCGCTTGACCTTTTTGCGGAATTCGAGGGGAAGCATGCTGCGGATCTTCCCTCCGGCGACGTAAAATATCATCAGGGCTTTACCAGCGACATTGCCACTCCCGGCGGCCCGATCAATCTCTCTCTTGCCTTCAATCCATCGCATCTTGAAATTGTCAATCCAGTAGTAGAGGGCGCTGTCAAAGCCCGCCAGGTACGCAGAGGCGACAGAGACGGCTCACAGGTGCTGCCTATTCTGGTTCACGGTGATGCTGCCTTTGCCGGACAGGGCGTTATCATGGAGACGTTGAATCTTGCGCTGACAAGGGGATACGGCACTGGCGGCACGGTTCATATAGTTATCAATAACCAGATTGGCTTCACCACTTCTGATCCTCGCGACAGCCGTTCAACAACCTATTGTACCGATGTGGTCAAGATGATTGAGGCACCGGTTCTGCACGTCAATGGCGACGATCCTGAATCGGTCGTACTGGCGACTCAGATGGCGCTTGATTACCGGCAGGCGTTCAAACGCGATGTGGTTATTGACATTATCTGTTTCCGCAAGCTTGGTCATAACGAACAGGATACACCAGCCATGACCCAACCGCTGATGTACAAAAAGATAGACAAGCACCCCGGCACCCGGAAACTCTTTGCTGAAAGACTTGAATCGCAGGGAGTCATCAACGAGGAGTATGCCACGAAGCTCAGTCAGCAATTCCGCAAGGATCTTGATGAAGGAAAGTACACCGCAAATCCGGTACTGGTCAATAAGACCATCTTTACAGCGGAACCGGCAACCGGTCATGATGAAGTCTCCGAAACCGGCGTTCCACTTGCGGAACTCAAACGACTCTCGGAGATGATCACCAAAATCCCTGAAGGGTTCAAGCTTCACCCGCTTGTTGAAAAGGTAGTCAATGACCGTGCCCGCATGGGTCGAGGAGAACAGCTTCTCGACTGGGGTATGGGTGAACATCTGGCATTTGCATCACTTGTTGCAGGTGGTTACCCGATTCGCATTACCGGCCAGGACAGCGGAAGAGCTACATTTTCGCACCGTCATTCCGTCCTGCACGATCAAAAACGTGAAAAATGGGATTCGGGCATCTACATCCCGCTTCAGAATGTTGCCAGCAACCAGGCGGCCTTTACGGTTATCGACTCCGTTCTTTCCGAAGAGGCAGTTCTCGGGTTTGAATACGGCTACTCTATCTCAGCTCCCGATACTCTGGTGATCTGGGAAGCCCAGTTCGGCGACTTTGCCAACGGAGCACAGGTTTTGATTGATCAGTTCATCACCTCCGGAGAGGTGAAGTGGGGGCTTTCATCCGGCCTGACCCTCATGCTGCCTCACGGCTATGAAGGACAGGGACCGGAACACTCATCAGCCCGACCGGAACGCTTCCTGCAGCTCTGCGCCGAGAACAACATTCAGGTTTGTCAACCGACGAACCCTGCCCAGATTTTTCACCTGCTTCGGCGGCAGATGACCACCATGATCCGCAAACCGCTGGTCATTCTCACCCCCAAATCATTGCTCCGCAACAAGGAGGCGGTCTCTGCCCTGGCTGATCTCTCCACAGGAAATTTTCAGAACATTATCAGCGATCCGGCAGCAAATCCCGCAAAAGTAAAAAGACTTCTTGCCTGTTCCGGCAAGGTTTATTATGATCTTGTTAACCGCAGGCGGGAGAACACGGTTGAAGATGTTGCCATAATCCGTATCGAACAGCTTTATCCGTTTCCTCTTGAGGAGTTTGGCGCTGAGCTTGCGCTTTATCCTCAACTGAAGGATATTGTCTGGTGTCAGGATGAACCAAAAAATCAGGGGTATTGGCGTTTTCTCCAGCACTATATCATGAAAGCCATGACGCCGGGCCAACAGTTCGGCTATGCAGGAAGACTCGCATCAGCGTCTACAGCATGCGGCTACGCCGCAACACATGCCCTCCAGCAAAAAGCGTTGCTTGATCAGGCATTCGGTGAGTTCAGTGTTTTTTTCAACAAATAATATCCACGAATGGCAATCATTGATGTCACCATATCCCAGTTGTCGGAATCCGTTGCCGAAGCAACACTGCTGAACTGGAAAAAAGCTCCAGGAGATGCTGTTGCTGTAGACGAAATTCTCTTTGAAATCGAAACCGACAAAGTTGTTTTTGATGTACCCTCTCCCTCCGCAGGCATTCTCTTTGAAATTCTTGTCGGTGACGGTGGCACGGTAGTCCCCAATCAGGTTCTGGCACGCATCGACAGCGAAGGCAAAGCGGCAGCAACAACGGCGGCAGCATCTATTCCTGATCAGCAAAAGATCGAAACGGCTCAGCAACCGACTGTTCCAAAATCTGAAGGTGGAATTGCCATGCCTGCAGCAGCAAAACTGATCGCTGAAACCGGCCTGAACCTGTCACAGGTAGAGGGCACCGGCAGACATGGAAGAGTTACCAAAGGCGATGTTCTGCAAGCCATTGCTGCTGGAGCGGAACCGACGGCCCCACCAGCACCTGCAGTTCCTCCAGTACAAAAGCTGAAACCAGCCGAAGCAGTTACTGACCCTTCTCTGCTGACCGACCGGCCGGAACAGCGCGTACCCATGACCCGGCTCAGGGCACGCATCGCTGAAAGGCTTCTTCACTCTCAGGCAACCAATGCCATTCTGACGACCTTCAATGAGGTCGACATGCATGCGGTCATTGATCTGCGCAACCGCTACAAGGTCGCTTTTGAAAAAGAGCACGGCGTCAAACTCGGCTTTATGTCTTTCTTTGTGAAGGCTACCGTACATGCCCTGCGCAAATATCCCGTCCTGAATGCTTCAGTTGACGGCAAGGACATCATTTATCACGGTTATTTTGATATAGGTATTGCCGTCAGCTCACCAAGAGGACTGGTTGTCCCTATCCTGCGTAATGTTGACCAGATGAGCATTGCCGACATTGAAAGCAAAATTGCCGACTATTCCACAAAAGCAAAACTGGGGACACTCTCCCTTGAAGAGCTGACTGGCGGCACCTTCTCAATTTCCAACGGCGGCGTTTTCGGTTCAATGCTTTCAACACCGATCATCAATCCACCGCAGTCTGCAATTCTCGGCATCCACGCCACGAAAGAGAGGCCTATTGTGGAAAACGGTCAGATCGTCATACGGCCGATGAACTATCTTGCTATGTCTTATGACCATCGAATTATCGACGGCAAAGAAGCAGTACTTGGTCTTGTTGCAATCAAGGATGCACTGGAAGATCCGGCGCGTCTTTTACTTGATCTTTAAAAGAGAAACTCTATCATGAACAAACAATTTGACGTTCTTGTTATCGGCGCAGGCCCGGGCGGATATATTGCCGCAATCCGTGCCGCACAGCTTGGTTTTTCAGTGGCCTGTTGCGAATTCAACTCTTATGACAATCCTGCAGAAGAGCCCCGGCTTGGCGGAACCTGTCTCAATGCCGGCTGTATTCCCCTTAAGGCGCTCGTAGCCTCTTCGGAAGCTTTTGAAAAAGCAGTGCATCACCTTCCTGATCATGGCATCACTACAACAGGCATAAGCATTGATGTTACCAAAATGCAGAAGCGCAAGGAGGCTATTGTCACGAAAATGACTGCCGGAGTGCAGTTCCTCTTCCGCAAAAACAAGATCACCCTGCTCAAGGGACGGGGCTCTTTTGCCGGAAAAACTGATAACGGCTATAGAATTATCATCAGCGGCAAAGAGGGTGATGAAGAGGTGCTGGCACAGAAGGTGATTATCGCTACCGGTTCAAAAGCTCGTCATATCCCCAATGTCAAGGTTGATAATGTCACCATCTGTGATAATGAAGGGGCACTGAAATTCACTGAGGCGCCAAAAAAACTGGGCGTTATCGGCGCCGGTGTCATTGGTCTTGAAGTGGGTTCGGTCTGGCGCAGACTGGGGGCTGAGATTACCGTTCTTGAAGTTATGCCTTCATTTCTCGGTGCTGCCGATGAGAGTGTTTCAAGAGAAGCTTCCAAGCTCTTTTTAAAACAGGGCCTGAACATCAAGCTCGGTGTCAGAATCGGCCAGGCCAAACTCACCAAAGATGGGGTCAGTATTGCCTATACCGACGATCAGGGTTCAGAACATACCCTTGAATGCGACAAACTGATTGTCTCCGTTGGCCGTACTCCAAACACGGAAAAACTCAACCTTGAGGCTGTTGGACTTCAGACCGATGAACGAGGCTTTATTCCCGTCAACGATCATTGCGCTACTGCAGCTCCCGGTGTTTATGCCATTGGAGATGTGGTGCGGGGCCCCATGCTGGCACACAAGGCTGAAGACGAAGGCGTCATGGTGGCCGAATTGCTCGCGGGTCAAAAGCCGCACCTCGACTACAACAGCATGCCCTGGGTTATCTACACCACTCCCGAAATCGCCTGGGTTGGAAAAACCGAACAACAGCTTCGCTCTGAAGGACGCGACTACAAAACAGGACAATTTCCTTTTGCCGCGAACGGACGCGCACTGGGTCTCGGGGATGCCGAAGGATTTATCAAAATGCTTGCCGATGCGAAAACCGACGAAATTCTCGGCGTACACATTATTGGCGCAAGCGCCTCCGACCTGATCGCTGAAGCCGCGCTTGCCATGGAGTTCCATGCATCATCCGAGGATGTGGCCCGCACCTGCCATCCTCATCCAAGCCTTTCGGAGGTGATGCGCGAAGCCGCCCTCGCCATTGAAAAACGGGCGCTGAATATGTAAGGCTCAGCAGATTCTGGGCAACTGTTCACCGAGCGGAAGATCAATAATCCGCCGGCTGCCATACACTGTGCGCATGACCACCATACCGGGATGATCGTCAACCACCGATCCGATGATGACGGCATCCCGGCCAGGGTCGAAGCTACGCATCACCTCGAGAATCTTCTCTGCATCACCTGCCGCTACAGCCACAACAAGCTTGCCTTCGTTGGCCACATGCAGGGGGTCAATGCCAAGCAGTTCACAAGCCCCGCGAACGTCAGATTTTACAGGAATTGTGGACTCATCGATCTCAATCCCGATGGAAGAGGAGTTTGCCAGTTCGTTCAGCGTAGCTGCTACCCCTCCCCTGGTCGGGTCGCGCATGGCGTGAATGGCAAAAGGCGCCTCATCAAGAATGGTACTGATCATGCCGTTGAGCGCTGCACAGTCGCTTGTGATACTGGACTGGAACGAAAGCCCTTCACGCGAGGTCATGATGGCCATCCCGTGATCGCCCACTGTTCCTGAAAGAATAATGCTGTCACCCGCTTTCAGGTTTCGGCATGAGAGGTTGACT
>CAISRC010000114.1 GCA_903887845.1 uncultured Chlorobiaceae bacterium | reverse complement strand
TTTTTCAAATCAGCATAGATAGCCTGCAAGTCATAGCCAAATTTGGCTGCATGGGCATCACGAATAGCTCTTACTTCATCTACGATTTCGTCATTCAACATTTTCGTCTCCAAGTAGTTCTTCGGGGGTGCAAATGAACGGCAGCGATAAACCAATTTCTTCGAGGTGAGCAGCGATACCTCTTTGTATCTCGGGGTTTGCAATGTGCCGACTCTTTTTGAGATCGGCGAGCGAGATAAATGTTGCGCACCCACTTGCAATTTTTTCTTTTCTTTCCTGAAGTATTTTCTTATGCCACTCAGGAGTTTCGACTGCATCATTTTCATATAAAAGGCTATCCCAAAGCACCTCCATGGCTTGCAATCGTTCCGAAGTGCTCATTTTCCTCAATTCAGTAATGTTCATCCGGAGCCTTCTTCGATCAATTTGCAGCATGATAAAATTGCTGTCGCATTTGTAGCTGATATAAGTCAATAGCACTAACTTTCCGCTTGACTGGCGGCGGCGCGCCAGCGCCGATGTCCGGTAAAAGATGGAGTTAGAGAACGGCATTTAATTGGTTGCACTAAGTACATGAAGTTTCGCCATCTCTAGTTTTGCTTTAAACATGTTAACTAAAAAAATACCTGAATCGTATACGACTTCATCATCCTTAAGGCTTCTGTAAAGAATAGCCTTTGTATCCATTAGTTCACGGGGAGTTTTTTCTTTTGACCATCCTGCAACCTCAATCCATAACGCGTCCAGCTGTGTGATGGCAGCTTCGACCTTCGGTAGGTACTCGGTAAACAAGTTTGTGTATTTCCCCATAAGAGCCTTCACTGATTGCAGTTCTACGTCAAAATCTGCTTTTATTGTTCCGATCTCTATTCTTGTTTTATCGAGTAATCTTCGGCTATCCGCGACCTGCATCAGCAACTCGGCACGAAGCCGCTCAAATTCTCTTTCGTCGCCTTTGTTTTGGACATCTATTGCGTGCTTTGTGGCCCATACCGTAACACCTAGGCTACCGAAGCTAAGCAACAAGGCGACTACTGATATTCGGGTTGGTAAATCCATAATGCGGCTATCCCTGTCTGCTGTTCTCTAACATTGTTTAGACTGATCTGCCTAATTCGGAAAAAAAGAAACTCCTTTCTGCATAACACGGATTCCAAATTATACTGGAATGGCATTTAACTTATTTGTTATAAATAATATATAAAATCAACACTTATTTGTTGTGCTGGTATATACAGATCAGTCAAAACCGGCATCAGGCATGGTTTCAACCGGTACCATACCTTCAATGAGAGTTTCTGGTGCAATATCCTGTTCGTGCGGCCAGGTAACAGCCCCAAAAAGAATACCTACCTGATTGAAATAATGCTCACCTGCGAGTTCTCGGAAGTGACCGTGATCAAGGTAAGGCTTCATATCAAAGACACCCTGACGACCATCTTCAATTTCAACATAAATGCGATAATCAGATAACGGCTTGACAACTTTTGCATCCCAATACATACAAGACCTCACAGTGGTGTAATTTTATATGGTTCCTCTCCAGTTACTTCTTATTCAGATTCTTCTATGGATCAGCATAAAATCGCCGCTGCTTTCCTTTGGGGAACACAACCATTACTCAAGTAGTGTTCCCCAAAGGAAATAAAATAGGCAGGAAAAAAGAAATGAGTTACTCGATATGCACCTGCCCTTCGCCTTCACTGACCGGTACCACACCGTCAACAAAGCGAAGTTCATTCTCAGTTTCATCAAAGACAATGCGGATAGTGCTACCTTCTGAAAATCTCCCTTTCAGCATCTCTTCGGCAAGAGGATCTTCCACATACTTCTGCAGCGCCCTTTTCAACGGACGTGCACCGTATTTCTGGTCATAGCCTTTGTCAACAAGAAACTCTTTGGCTTTTTCATCGATTTGCACCTCAATGCCCATATCGTGGAGCCTCTTGAAGAGTTTGCCAGCAGTAATATCAATAATCTTGAAGATATGCTGTTTTTCAAGCGCATGGAAGACAACAATATCATCAATTCTGTTAAGAAACTCGGGATTGAAGACCCGCTTGAGAGCATCCTCAATGGTTGACTTCATTGCCTTGTAATTACCGGTTGCGTCATCAACGGGAGTAAAGCCCATGCCTGATCCAGCGCCGAAATTCTTTATATCCTTGGCGCCGATGTTCGAGGTCATGATGATTATTGTGTTACGGAAATCAACCTTTCTTCCCATGCCATCGGTAAGAATCCCTTCATCAAGCACCTGAAGCAGAATGTTGAACACATCGGGGTGCGCTTTCTCAATCTCGTCGATAAGCACCACGGAGTAGGGCTTGCGTCGCACCTTTTCGGTCAACTGACCACCCTCTTCATAACCAACATATCCCGGAGGCGCTCCAACAAGACGACTGACCGAGAATTTCTCCATATACTCGCTCATATCAGCCCTGATGAGGGCATCCTCGCTATCAAAAATATAGCGGGTAAGCGCCTTGGCAAGCTCGGTTTTGCCAACACCGGTAGGCCCGAGAAAAATGAAAGAACCGATCGGGCGCGAGGGATCTTTCAACCCGGCACGGGTTCGCTGTATCGCCTTGGTAATCTTTTTGATAGCCTCGTCCTGACCAATGACCTCTTTGGTGAGATCAGCCTCCATGGTGAGCAGCTTTTTGGACTCTGACTGTGCGACCCTTGCCACTGGAATACCGGTCATCATGGCAATCACGGAGGTAATATCGGCCTCAGTAACGTCGTAGACACTTTCAGCAGACCTGTCCTCCCACTCCTGCTTGGCCTGATCAAGGGCATCAATCAAGTGCTTCTCCTTGTCGCGAAGCCTTGCCGCTTCCTCAAAATTCTGCATCTTCACCACCTGGTTCTTCTCTGTCTTGACCTCCTCAATGGATTTTTCAAGTTCAAGAATCTCCTGGGGCACATGAATATTGCTCAAATGAACACGAGCACCAGCTTCATCCATCACATCAATCGCCTTGTCGGGCAAAAAGCGGTCGGTAATATAACGCTCGGAAAGTCTTACAGCCTTGTCAATAGAATTTTCCGAATAGTTGACATGATGGTGAACCTCATACTTCGACTTGATGTTGTTGAGAATCTGGATCGTCTCGTCAACCGAAGTGGGCTCTACCATGATTTTCTGGAACCTCCTGTCGAGAGCGCCGTCTTTTTCAATGAACTGACGGTACTCGTCAAGCGTGGTTGCTCCAATACACTGCAGTTCACCACGGGCAAGCGCCGGTTTGAAAATATTGCTTGCATCAAGTGAACCCGAAGCGCCGCCAGCACCGACGATGGTGTGCAGTTCATCAATGAACAGAATCACATCACGTGAACGCTCAAGCTCATTCATGAGCGCTTTCATCCTCTCCTCAAACTGGCCCCTGTATTTTGTCCCGGCCACCAGCGCTGCAAGATCAAGAGCAACCACCCTTTTATCATAGAGCACCCTCGACACCTTGCGCTGCACAATCTTG
>CAISRC010000113.1 GCA_903887845.1 uncultured Chlorobiaceae bacterium | reverse complement strand
GTAGGCTTTTGAAAAGTCACTGTTTTTTTTTATTATTCGAGAGCTGATGAAGCTGTCAATTATCAAACAACAAAAATAATCATAGCGATGAAAAAACTTTTTACTTTCCTCTTTCTTTTAAGCTCAGTTTCTTTCGTGGGCTGCGCAAAAAAAACAGAAGCTCCTGTTGAAGCTCCTGTTGAAGCTCCTGCAGCAGCACCTGCACCAGCAGCACCTGCAGCACCAGCAGCAGAAGCACCTGCACCTGCAGCACCAGCAGCAGAAGCACCTGCACCTGCAGCACCTGCTGGAAAATAAGTTTCCGGTTTTTCGGTTTCTTATCCTGAAGAGACAGAATGAAAGTTCTGTCTCTTTTTTTTGTGCGTCAGGAATGTTTCTTTCAGCATCAGGGCGTGATTCCGTAGTCAAGTCCCATGATGTTTATTGCAGGCTATATTCTTTCTTTTCTTATTGATCAGCCGACTTTTATTGTTTTCTGACATTCGTATTATGCGATTGCTTGTCATCTGCTTGCGCACAATTATGGCAGGCTTAACCGGGCAAAAAAAAAAGAGACCATTATATTTTGGTCTCTTTTTTTGCTCAGTTGAGGAGGCAGGACTCGAACCTGCAAATTGCCTGATCCAGAATCAGGAGCCTTACCAATTTGGCCACTCCTCAATAATTAGGGATGAATATAAAAAAAAATATTTCAACTCCTGTTTTTTTTGATTTTTTTTAAAGAATAATGAGGAGTACCGGAATGAGAAGCGTTGCTACAATCATGCATGATGCGGCCAGTGTCGCTGCAAATTCGCGATCAAATTTTTCGATTGAGTGAAACGTCAAGGTAGTAAATCCAGCCGGGGCGGAAGCTGAAAGCACAACGATGGCCCGGTTAAGTCCGTCAAGGTGAAACAAGCTTGCCAGCCACCATCCGAGCAGCAGTCCAAGCAGCATGCGCAGGGCTATGCCGGCGGCAAGATGCAGCGGGTTGTGTTTTGTTATCCTGAATGAAGCTCCAAGTCCGAGGAGTAAAAGCGGCATCGTCAGTCCTCCGATGGAGTGTAGTACTGCAGTTACTATTGGTACTGGGCGAAGTGCGAGCGCATTCATTAAAAGAGCGGTGAGAAGTGCCAGGAGAGGAGGTGATTTTATGAGCTTTTCTGCAGTTTTATTTTCAGCAGGGCCTCTATTTTTACAGGCAAAAACGTAAGCGATCGAATAGAGAGACAATTCATTCGGAATATTGAAGACAAATAACCTGGCAAGCCCGTCATCACCATAAAATGATTGAATAAATGGCATGACAAAGCTCAAGTTCATTATCATTGAGCCGATAACAAGTACGGTGAAGGATTTTTCCGGCATAAAAAGAGCTTTTCCAGTAAGCGTTGCAGCTGCAAACGTTACCAGAACCAGAATAAATGAAATAAGAGGAAGAAAAAAGAGATCTCTGCTGATGACGACATAGGGGAGCACAGAAAACAAAAGCGCAGGAAGCGTGAGGTGGTGAACAAGTTTAAAAAGAATATTTGAGGCATTGTCATCAAGAATTGATGTCTTGCGCAAAACTATTCCGATTAAAAATGTGGCAAATGTCGGAGCCAGAAGAAAGGCAAGGTCAAACATCGGCAGAGAGAAAAAAAGCCGTTAAGCCAAGCAGGGAGTGTATGGTGCACCCGAGAGGAGTCGAACCTCTAACCGTCTGATTCGTAGTCAGATACTCTATCCAGTTGAGCTACGGGTGCATGTAATGGTAGCGTGTACGGGATTCGAACCCGTGATCTTCGCCTTGAGAGGGCGATGTCCTGGGCCACTAGACGAACACGCCAGGTATTTTCTTTTATCGTTCTTTCACAATCTGTGGGCCCTGTAGGACTTGAACCTACGACCCAGCGATTATGAGTCGCTTGCTCTGACCAACTGAGCTAAGGGCCCTCAACGCTTGGCTTTAAAGGCACTTAATATAATGCTTCGTTGACAATATGCAAAAAAATAATCTTCTTTTCTGCTGACAACTAAAATTCATTGTACTTTTCCCGGCTGATTTCAGCCCCAAGGCTGTTCAGTTTCATTTCAATCTTCTCATATCCTCTGTCAAGGTGATAGACTCTCAGTACTTCAGTTGTCCCTTTGGCAACAAGTCCTGCAAGCACAAGACTGGCCGATGCTCTCAGATCGGTGGACATAACTGTACTTCCTGAAAGAAGTTGTGGCCCGTGAACAATCGCCTGGTTTTTGTGAATCTCAATATGTGCGCCGAGACGATTCAGCTCGGGAATATGGTTGAACCGCTCATGATAGACCTTGTCGGTAATATGGCTTGTTCCATCAGCCTGGGTCATCAGTGCGATCCATTGTGCCTGCATGTCGGTTGGAAAAGCTGGATAAGGTTTTGCTGTGACATCGGTAGGGAGAAGCTTTTGCGGACTTTTCAGTGTAATGCTGTTTTCGGTTGTTTGTACGGTACAACCCGCATGGACAAATTTTTTCAGAACCGCTTTCATTTGCTCGGGGTCAACACCGTTTACCGTAAGATCTCCTCCGGTTATGGCTGCTGCGGCAAGAAGTGTTCCTGCTTCAATTCTGTCAAATACATTATGAAATTCAATGGCATTAAGAGAATGTTTTCCATCTATTTCAAGCTCGGTTGTGCCGGTTCCCCTGATTGTTGCCCCCATGGCGATAAGAAATTTACAGAGGGTCTCAATTTCCGGTTCTGCGGCAGCATTGCTGATGGTGGTTGTTCCTTCGGCAAGTACCGCAGCCATCAGAGCGTTTCCTGTGGCTCCGACGGACGACACTGGAAAGTCGATATGTCCTCCTTGCAGTGTACCTCCAGGAATGGTAGCGTCGATAAACCCGGTTTCAATGGTGATTGTTGCGCCGAGCTTTTCCATAGCCATTAAATGAAGATCAATAGGCCGTGGACCAAAAGCACATCCACCGGGAAGAGAGACCCTTGCATGGCCGAATCTTGCCAGCATAGGCCCGAGCACATAGATTGATGCTCTCATTTTTTTTACCAGTTCATAAGGCGCCTGAATACTTTCAACGTTTTGGGACGAAATTTGCAGCGTGTTGCCAGAAAAAGCAGTTTCTGCTCCAAGATGGCGCAGGAGTTGTGTGAAAGTAGAGATATCCTGCAGATCGGGGATGCGATGAAGGGTAAAAGTACCGTTTCCAGTGAGCAGGGTCGCGGCAATAATCGGCAATGAGGTATTCTTTGAGCCTGAAGCGGTTATGTTTCCGGAGATCCGGTGTCCGCCTCTTATGACAAGCTTGTCCATGTAATTTGTACGCTGATGAAAAACCGATATTTACTATTATTTCAGGTCATGAAAAACAAATTATTTTTTTCTCTGAGTGTTTGCGAAGAAAAGATTTTATCCTTTACCTTGTGCAGACTTGATTTTTCTGTTTTTTCTGTTTTTTTGTAACCAATTTAATCTCTAAGGGTTAAATTCCATGCCGCTTGCGTTGAACATGTACCAAGCTTCATTTCTTATGGTATTTGAATTTTTAATGCCCAAGGTTTTTCTATGAACTTTATTGTCTCACCCGTTTTTTTTGACAGAGTGATGCGGAGGGCCGCAATTCTGTTCCTGTCATTGTTCTTTGTGGTGTCTGGTGTGATCTCTTCAGCGGCTGCAGCTCCGCCAGTAAATAGCGAAATTTCGAAGATCATGAGAGAGCGGGCGGCAGTCGAGCAGAACCTCCAAAGCTTGAAACAACAACTCAAGGAATACCAGTCAAAACTGAATATGACCACGCGCAAGGAGTCGCAGTCGTTTAAGGTTTTGGAAAATATCCGCGCTCAGATTCTTGTTCTTGAAAAAATTATCAGTCAAAACCAGATCTATCTTGCAAAGCTTGATGATGATATTGAGCAACTGCGCGATAAGCTTCAGGGTAATCGCCAGGTTTACAGCAAGGTTTCTGATGATTTCCGCAGGACGGCAGTTTCAGTGTATAAATATGGCGGAAATCGGGATATTGAGCATGTTTTTGCTGCAGGTTCGGTGAACAATGCTCTTGTCCGTGCCCAATATGTTGGTTTTTTTACCCGGGCTGTTCGACGTAATGTTAATGACTTGCAGCAGGTTGCCGTCAAACTTGAAAACAATCGCCTTGCGCTTGAGCAAAGCTATCAGCAAAAAGCTGCAATGGTCAGGGAGCAGGAGCGGCAGTTAAAAACATGGTCGGTCAGCAAAAAAGAAAAAGAGGAGGTACTTGACAAGCTTAAGAAAAATAAGCAGGAATATGCTGCACAGCTTGCTGCGGTCAAGCAAAAACGCAGGCAACTGCAATCGAGGATAGAGTCGTTGATTCTTGCTGAACAGCGAGCGGTGGAGGCCGAAAATGAGCGGCAGAAGAAGATTATTGAAGCAAAGCGTCTTGAGGCGCAGCGACTCGAATCGAAACGTCTTGAGGCGCAGCACGCCCTCGTGAAAAAAGAAAAATCTACCGGGCAGGCAACTGATATTGCACGTAAAGAGCATAAAAAAATTGAAAAACCACTGGTAAAGTTACCTGAAAAAAAGAGTGTTCCGGTGGTGTCGAATACCGAATCGCCTGAGATTGAAAAAGTTTCTGCTGATTTTGACAATGCGTCAGGTTCATTGCCGTGGCCGGTACGGAATGGCGTTGTTTCCCAAAAATTTGGATCTCTGGAGGATAAGGATCTGAGAATTGTTACCACCAATAACGGAATTGATATTTCCGTTCCTGCCAGTACTTCGGTCAGGGCTGTTTCAGGAGGAAAAGTAGTTCAGATCGCGTTCCTTCCAACTTTTGGAAATATTGTGATTGTACGCCACCCGAAATCTTACCTTACGGTGTATGCCAATCTCGGCCAGTTGAATGTGGCAAAAGACGATCTTATAAAATCACAGCAATTGCTGGGAGTGTCTGGCAAGATGAGTGACGGCGGTTCTGTTGTGCATTTTGAGATATGGAAAGGTAGAGTCAAGCAGAACCCTGAAAAATGGCTTAGACGATAACTGCTATGGGTGTTAAAGAACTTTTTGTTGCGATAGCTACACTTTTGTTTCGCAACAGTACCGTATGGCGAGATCTTAAAGAGGGAATTCCTGGTAAAGAGTTTAATGTGCTTCGTGAGTACGCCGTGCCGGTTATTGCCCTTGTACAGCTTGCCAAGTTTCCTCTGATCGGCGTGCCGCAGCCGGCAATGTTGTTTGCCATCATCAATTTTCTTGTTGATATTGCCGTCCTTTATGTTCTTGCGGGAGGAGTTGGTTACCTGCTTGGACAAGAACGCACAGAGAACAGCAAAGCAATGATGCTCAATGTTGTCTGTTATTCAATGACTCCGGTATGGCTTTGTGAGCTTTTTTATTTTACTGGTCTCTGGAGCTGGCTTTTTGCTGTTACAGCACTCAGCTATACCCTTGTTATCGGCAAAAATGGCTTGACCTGTATACTTGACCTTGAACCGGTCGCGTCTCGTCCTGTGCTGAGAAATACCGCATTCTTTGTTGTGATGGTGAATATTGTAGCTTTTCTGCTGATCAACGCGGCTATGCGGCTTTTTAACTTTTAGAGGACACTCTATTTATGAAGCTTCAGGATCTTCATCTTGATTACCCTATTGTTGAGGATATTCTCAAGGCATTTTTGTTCAACGAGATTCGAAAGTTCGGGTTCAACTCAATAGTACTTGGTCTTTCGGGAGGTATTGATTCAGCAGTTGTCTGTGAACTTGCTGTTCGAGCGCTTGGCGCTGATAATGTTCTTGCACTTATGATGCCCTACGCCTCAAGCAGCCCGGAAAGTATCGAACATGCAGAACTCATGATCCGAAAGCTTGGCATTCGATCTGAAGAACTCTCCATTACTCCCGTTGTGGATTCTTTTTTTTCGTTGATACCGAAGGATCAGTTGCTGAGAAGGGGGAATATCATGGCCCGCACAAGGATGATATTTCTGTATGATGTTTCCGCAAGAGACGGGCGGCTCGTTGCAGGAACAAGCAATAAAACCGAGTTACTTCTCGGGTATGGCACCCTGTTCGGGGATATGGCTTCAGCCGTTAATCCAATTGGTGATCTCTATAAAACCCAGATTAGGGGTCTTGCCCGTCACCTTGGTATTCCTGAGCCTCTTATTGTCAAATCACCCTCAGCCGACCTTTGGGAAGGGCAGAGCGATGAGGATGACCTGGGGTTCAGCTATGAAGCTGTTGATTTTTTACTCTTCATGATGCTAGAAAAGCGCATGGATAAACAGGCTATTCTCGACGAAGGAGTTGCGGAGCCTTTTTACGATCGTGTAAGAAAGATGGTTGTCCGAAACCAGTACAAGAGGATGATGCCCGTTATTGCCAAAATCTCCGCAAGAACTCCCGGGATTGATTTTCGTTATGCCAGGGATTGGCAGGAGGTAAGGTAGGGGGCCTTGATCTTTGCTACCAATATTCCGCCCCTACGGGGCTTGAATCCTGAATGCCGCAGACATGACGGCACGTCTTGAATTGTTTCTAAAATGACCGTAACACCGTATCAATCAGAAAATGTTTGTCGTCTTTTTCAGGATAATCGGTAGTATAGTGCAGTCCTCTTGATTCCCGGCGCTTCATGGCGCTTTCGATGATAAGACTTGCCACCTTGATGATATTTCTCAGTTCGAGAATCTGTGTCGTGATCTTCGTTTTTTTATAGTAGGATTCAGTCTCTTCCTTGAGAAAATCAATTCGCCTCTTCGCACGTTGCAGCCTGAGGTCGCTGCGCACAATACCGACATAGTCATTCATGACCTGCTGTGCTTCCCGTTTGTTGTGGGAGACAAGAATCCACTCTTCAGGATTTGCTGTACCTGTATCGTCCCAGTCTGGAAATTCGACGGTGTTGTCGATATTGTGCAGCTCTTTGCAGATATCAAGAGAGCCTCTCCAGGCGAATACAAGCGCTTCAAGCAGAGAGTTGCTGGCAAGGCGATTTGCCCCATGCACACCGGTGCAACTGGTTTCTCCACAGGCATAGAGCCTCTGAATGGTGGTTCGTCCCTTGCTGTCCGTTCTTAAGCCGCCACAGGAATAGTGTGCAGCGGGGACAACAGGGATCATTTCCCTGGTCATATCGATACCGAATTGAAGGCAGGTTTCGTAGATATTTGGAAAATGCTCTTTTGTTATTTCGGGATCAATATGGGTGACATCAAGAAAGACGCACTCTTCACCGCTTTTTTTGATCTCAGAATCGATAGCTCTGGCAACAATATCTCTTGGTGCAAGGTTCTGCCGCTGGTCATACTTCTGCATGAACTCCTGCCCATTTTTCAGCTTGAGTATTCCTCCAAATCCCCGAACGGCTTCAGAAATCAGAAATGAATCAGCTTTTGGATGGTAGAGCGAAGTTGGATGAAACTGGATGAACTCCATGTTGGCAATTTCAGCTCCGGCGCGATATCCCATTGCAACGCCGTCTCCAGTGGCAATCTCCGGATTAGTGGTATAAGGGTAGACATGCCCGAGGCCTCCGGATGCGAGCATCGTTATTTTGGCAAGGATTTTTATCGGTTTTCGCTGTTTCGTGTCAAGCACGTAGGCCCCGTAACAGGTTATGTCGTTTGTTTTGAGGCCGAGATGATGTTCGGTAAGCAGTTCAATGGCAAAGTGGTGTTCAAGCAGAGTGATGTTGGGATGGCTGTTGATTCGATTGAGCAGGGCAGTTTCAACTTCCCTGCCAGTCAGATCCTGTGCGTGCACAATCCTGCTTCTGGAATGACCGCCCTCTTTGCCGAGGTGCAGGTGATCATTGTCGGAGGTGGTGAAGTTGACGCCAAGCTCTGTGAGACGTTGGATGTGCTGCGGCCCCTCTTTGACCATGATGGAAACCATCTCCAGGTTGCAAAGGCCGGCGCCAGCATCAAGAGTGTCAGCAATGTGGAGTTCTGAACTGTCATTGCCGTCAATAGTGGCAGCAATGCCGCCCTGTGCCCAGTTGGTATTTGAGGTGGAACTCTCTTTTTTTGTAATGATGGTTACCTTGGCGTGCTCGGCCATGTGTACGGCAAAATAGAGCCCGCCGATGCCACTGCCGATAACCAGAACATCAGTTTTGATCGATTCCGTCATAGTGTCCCGCGTTCAACTTCAGTGAACCAAAAAAATTGTCATTACGGAAGGAGAACAGCGCATGAAATAACCGTTGTCCAGAGACCGTTTTCACCCTCCGCAGATTGGGTAATATTATAGGAGTTGATAATTTTGCCGCTCATTTTGTAAATACCTTCGCGTTCGTCCCAGTCTTTGTTTGGATCAAATTCTATACCGAGAGTTGTTGCAAGCATCGTTGCGGCCAGGTCTTCGGCATACTCCCCGGAATGTTCGGCGGATTCTCCGAACGGATGGTGTTCCGAGAGATATCCGTATTGTGTTTCATCAGCAGGAATGGCAACACCGACCGAAGCGGCAATAAGGCGGTTGAACTCATTTGTGGAATTACGGGCCATGACCGTAAAAGTTATTTGACCCGGAGAGAGATGTTTCAGCCCTTCTTCGACTGTGATGCGTTCACAGTGAGGAGGAAAAATACTTGATACGGTAACCAGGTTGCATTTCTCAATTTTGGCCTCTCTCAGGGCAAGCTCGAATGATGAAAGATATTCCTTGTGCCTTCCCACACCTTTGGTGAAAAATACTTTTGATGGGACAAATGACAATGCCGTTCCTCCGGATTAATGTGTTGTTCAAAGCGTTTATACTACTGAAATTGAGGAATGATAGAAAAAAGCAGTCTCATAGGGTGCAGCTTCAGAATTCGGAAAAAACTGTACAACGTTAAACCTGCGCATTTACTGTATGCTCAGCCGGCAAATACAAGAATATATGCACGCGGTCAACTTTCCTCCCGAAAAGGGATGGAGATCATCATCACAAGAGAGCCAACAAAGATAATTTTTTTTTCATCATGGTCAAATCGGCTAACTTCCTGCCGGAGCATCAGCTTTCCCGGAACGAGGCTCCGAAGGCGGCTGAAACCGCACATGCTCTGTCACTATGAGAATGAGTATCAACCAGCGGCAAAGAGCTCCGATAAAGAGCAGGCAATTATTGTAATCGAGCGAGATAAATTTTGTGGAGCGTGCATTTTGAAGCCATGCAAACCTGTTGTTGAAGGGGTAATTTTGCTTTGAGTTTCCGATACCGTACCTTATCAATCTTTTGAAGATCGTTAAAATTTAACAATAAGGTAACATCATTTTGTTGATAATCACCGTATACTATTTCGAATTTAGCGAACTTACACAAGTCCGCTGTGATTTGCGTAATTATAACTAAATACCAATAGCATATTTTTGTCCAACAAAAAACTGAAATTATATATAGCTATCTAAAAATAACGTGAAAAGCCGTGATTAATTTTAATAAAAAAATACTCATCATAGGATTTGGCTCTGTATCTCAATGTACCGTTCCTGTTCTTTTTAAACACATCAACGTCGATTATACTCATGTCACTATTATGGATTTTGAGGATATTCGTGAAAAAGTATCACCGTGGGCAGCATTGGGCGTTAGATATGTTAATCATCAAATAACACCTGATAATATTGCGCAAACGCTCGCGGCGTATGTTGGAGAGGGTGACTTGATAATAGATTTAGCCTGGAATATTGATTGTTGCGAGATACTCCAATGGTGTCATGATCATGGCGTCCTTTATATTAACACCTCGGTAGAAGTGTGGGATCCTTACACAGGGGCTGAGACTCAGCACCCTACCCAAAGAACACTGTACTGGCGGCACATGAACATCCGCTGCATGACTTCACAGTGGAAAGATAAAGGTGTAACCGCAGTGCTGGAGCATGGGGCCAATCCCGGCTTGATATCGCATTTTACCAAACAAGGATTACTGGATATTGCCAAAGAAATCATTGCTCAGAAAAAGGTCAGCGAAGCTCAAGCCCAGCTTATTAAAGAGTTATCTGAAAAAAGAATTTTCAATGAACTGGCTATGGCGCTTGGGGTAAAAGTGATTCACTGCTCTGAAAGGGACACTCAAATCTCTGATATTCCAAAACAGGTTGACGAGTTTGTCAATACCTGGAGTGTCGAGGGATTCAGGGAAGAAGGTATGACAACTGCTGAAATGGGTTGGGGAACACATGAAAAAGAACTTCCAAAATATGCCTATACCCATCAGGAAGGACCGCAAAACCAGATTTGTCTTGCCAGAATGGGTCTCAATACCTGGGTGCGTTCCTGGGTGCCTGATTATAATATAAATGGGATGGTAGTCCGGCATGGCGAAGCTTTTACGATTTCTGACTATCTCACAGTCTATAAAGAGGGGCAAGCCATTTACCGTCCGACTGTCCATTACGCCTATTGTCCAAGTGATGCTGCCATCATCTCTCTTCAGGAGCTGCGTGGCTATGATTACAAACTTCAGCCCAATTTCAGGATTATGAATGATGAGATCGTTCACGGTGCTGATATTCTTGGCGCCTTACTGATGGGTCATTGTTTTAATTCCTGGTGGACAGGCTCCGACTTGAGCATAGAGCAATCACGGGCACTGGTGCCTCACCAGAATGCCACCACCATGCAGGTAGCAATATCCGTAGTCGCAGCTTGTATGTGGATGATAGAAAATCCTGACAGGGGTGTTGTTGTTCCCGATAACATCGATCATGAGTATATTCTTCGAATTGCAAAACCCTGGCTTGGCAACTTCATATCAAAAGCTTCCGATTGGACGCCATTAACAACCAATAGCAACTATTTCCCAGGGTTTAACACCCCTGATATTGATGAAACGGATCCCTGGCAGTTCAAGAACTTTCTTGTTACTGAAACCAATTAATAAAGAATACACCTGATGGTAGCTCAACATTTAAAACAGTTGGCTTTAGAGCATGGCACCCCTTTGTTTGTGGTAGACCATGAGGTTTTACGTGCCAATTACTGTGAGTTCAAGCGGCATCTTCCAAGGGTTCAGGCCTATTACGCAGTTAAAGCAAACTCAGCCGCAGAAATAGTTAAAACCTTCTATGACGCCGGAGCCAGCTTTGATGTCGCATCAATGCCCGAGTTTCTTACTGTCTATGAAAATATTAAAAACCTGACGCCTGTTGAGCAACAGGCTTTTATCTGGGATAAAATCATCTATGCGAATCCGATAAAGCCAATACCCACGTTAAAAGAGCTCGACCGTTATAAGCCGCTGGTTACTTTTGATAATGAAGATGAAATAGCGAAAATTGCAACTTATGCACCGAACACGGGTCTTGTTTTACGAATAAAAGTTCCAAATACTGGAGCTATGGTAGAACTCTCTTCCAAATTCGGTGCAGATCCAGGAGAAGCTGTTGATCTTATAGACAAAGCGTTCAAGAGTGGACTTGTGGTTGAAGGTTTAAGCTTCCATGTCGGCAGTCAATGCACAAATTTCCAAAATTATATTCAAGCCCTTAATCTGGCATCCAATATTTTCAGGGAATCGTGGGAAAGAGGGTACACGCAGGTAAAAATTCTTGATATTGGAGGAGGGTTTCCCGCTCCCTACGACAAAAGTGTAAAACCATTTGCCGAGCTTGCCATAATGCTCAACTCCGAATTTGACAGACTCTTTCCGCCCGAGATTGAAATTATAGCCGAACCCGGAAGATTTTTAGTGGCAACTGCCGCTTGGGTGGTGATGGAGATAATCGGTACAGCGTATCGTGACGGTAAAAAATGTTATTACGTGAATGATGGAGTTTATCATACCTTTTCAGGGATTATCTTTGATCACTGCCAATACTTATTAAAATCCTTCAAAGAAGGCAATGAAAAAATGTGTGCGGTTTATGGTCCTACCTGTGATGCTCTCGACACAATCACGATGGCTAATCTTTTACCCACAGACCTTGCGATAGGGGATTTACTCTACAGTGAAAATATCGGAGCCTACAGTCACGCGTCATCGACGTTCTTTAACGGTTTTCCGCCTGCAAAGGTTTTGCATATCAATAGATAGTTTTCGTCGTGCAGGCCTGGGAGTTGATCTTTTCAGCCCAGGTTTGGACGATTGATTCTTCAGTCGCTACAGAGAGCTCAATCAAGATGTTTTTTTGCGGCGACTTTAAAATACTTTCTTTTCCCTGCCTTGATTATTCTTGGCTCGCTACGGAGTTCAATGTTCTCAGTGATCTCTTCTATTTTTCTCTCATCAACAGTCACTGATTTTTGCTGGATCATCCGGCGGGCCTCGCTTTTTGTCGCGGCAGCTCCAAGGGTTACCAGAAGGTCAATGATTGGAACGGATTGCTGGTCAATCTCAAGGAGTTCAAGGTTGTCGGGTGCTTTTTTAAGCACAAAGAGCTGATCGAAGTGCTGCTCGGCGCCCTCGGCCTCTTCCTGCGAAAAATAGGAAGCCACTATTTGCTTTGCTAAAGATCGTTTGGCTGTTCTTGGATTCTCATTGATTTGCCCAAGAATGTCGATGACACCAGGTTCTTTTTGTGGCAACAGAAGTTTTGTAAAGGTTTCAATCAGTGTATCGGGAATGGAGAGAGCCTTGCCGTACATGTCGGCAGGGGAGTCATTAAAACAGATAGCATTGCCGAGTGATTTCGACATTTTTTCTCCACCTGCAGTGCCCACCAGCAGCGGCATGGTAATGCAGACCTGTGGTGTTATTCCATACTCTCTTTGCAGATCTCTGCCGACCAGAAGATTAAATTTTTGGTCAGTTCCGCCAAGTTCAACATCATTTTTCAGGTGTACCGAATCCATACCCTGGGCAAGGGGATAGAGGAACTCGTGAATAGAGATAGACTCTTGTGCACGATATCTCCTCTCAAAGTCATCACGCTCAAGCATTCGTGCGACGGTGTAATGGCTTGCGAGGCGAACAACATCAGCAAATCCCATTGTTCCAAGCCAGTCTGCGTTATAACAGATAGTTGTTTTTTGGGGGTTGAGAATCTTTGAAGCCTGATCGAAGTAACTTTTTCCGTTTTCCCGAGCCTCTTCGGCTGAAAGCTGCGGTCTCGTCTTGCTTTTTCCGGAAGGGTCGCCGATCATTGCCGTAAAGTCGCCGATAATCAGAATGGCCTGGTGTCCAAGATCCTGAAACTCACGAAGTTTTCGAAGCACGACAGAGTGACCGAGGTGCAGGTCCGGCCTTGATGGATCAGCCCCAAGCTTTACCTTGAGCGGCTGGCCTGTTTTCAGGCTCTGAAGAAGTTTTTGTTCAAGTTCGTCAACGCTGATAATTTCAACGACATTACCAACAATAATATCAAGCTGCTCCTGTACGGCTGGAAAACCCATCGATTCCCTGTTTTTTTGTATTAATATTGCTTTTTGATCTGCTCCAGCTGCCTCTGGTTCTCCCGCTTCTTGATCGTTTCGCGCTTGTCATAGAGCTTTTTGCCTTTGGCTATTGCAAGGTCAATTTTCAGAAGACCCTTATCGTTGAAAAATGCCTTCAGGGGTACCAGAGTCAGCCCTTTTTCATTGATCTTCGTCTGAATTTTCTGAATCTCCTTTTTATGCAGCAGAAGTTTGCGGCTTCGTTTTGCCTCAATCATCTCCATACGGTTGAGCTCGTAGGGGGTGATCTGCATGTTTTCCAGCCACACCTCATTATGGTGAATGATGGCAAAGCTGTCACTCAGACTGGCTTGTCCAAGGCGCACTGATTTTACCTCGCTGCCGAAGAGCTGTATACCGGTAACGATGGTATCGAGAATTTCAAACTCGTATCTGGCCTTTCTGTTCTGTATGGCCTTGACGTATTCCTGTTTATGTTGCTTTTTCGACACTGTGACCTTTAATGGGTTTCAGTTTCCAGATATGCGGCAGGAATAATATTTCCGATATTGAGTACCAGAAAGGGATCCAGACATTTTTTTATCCGTGCCATCTCCCGTATGCCGCTTTCATGATACATTTCGACAAGATATTCTGCCTTGAGCTTCCCGATGCCGTGCTCGGCGGAGAGTGTTCCTCCCAACTCAAGAGCCTTGCTGATAAATTTCCGATAAAGACTCTTTGCCTGTAAAAATTCCTCCCTGTTACGGGGCAGGATGTTCAAGTGCACATGACCATTGCCGATATGACCAAAAATAATATAGACAAAGCCGTGTTGTTCACAAGTGCTCCTGTAAAAATCAAAAAGTTCGCGGAATTTTTTTTCAGGTACGGCCATGTCGGTGCTGATTTTGCTCTCCTGTTGTTTGCTGAGCCACTCGTTGACCAGAAGCGGCAATGTGTGGCGAAACTCCCGCAATTTTGCCTGATCGCCACGATCAAGCGCCATCCAGGATTGGTCAATCATGGCATTGCAGGCTTTCATCTCTTCTAAAAGTTTTTCAAGGTCATTTTCTTCATTTTCAGGCGTTGTCTCCTGCTCGAAGAAAATTGCGCCTTCACTTCCGGCAGGCACTTCAGGATATTTTTCCGCAAGAAATGCAAGTGAATTTTTATCAAAAAACTCTATTGCCCTTGGCGAACAAGCGTGTTCCCGATCTTTGAGCAGGCGGTTAAAACTGAAAAGATCGTCGAGATCTCTGAAATAGACAAGAGAGGAGATAACGTTTTTTGGAAGGGGGATGAGCATGAGGTCAGCTTCGGCGATAATACAGAGTGTTCCTTCAGAGCCTATAAAGAGGTCAATGAGGTCCATTCCCTCCTCAGAAAAGTATCCGGCATTGTGTTTTGATGTTTCAGGCATAGAGTACTGCGCTCTCTGGAAAGCAATTTCGCCGGCTAACGGAAGGCTGAGCCGGAATATCCCGTTGTTGTCGGCCATACAGCTTCCCCGTGAAAGATCAAGCACATCACCCTGTGGAAGGATAGCAAGAATTCTTGAAATATGTTTTCTGGTTGCGCCATACTTGAAACTCCTTGCTCCTGAAGAGTTGTTTGCAATGGTACTGCCGATAAAACAGAGCTTTTCTGTTGGGTCCGGGGGATAAAACCATCCGCACTGTTCTGCTTTCTTCTGGACGGTATCAAGGAGAGCAGCACTCTGTACCGTTATGTATGCCCTGTCGCTGGCGTATGGCACCGGTTCGCCGATCTGGTCAAGCTTCTGCATGGAAATGACATAGTCTCCAAACGGGATTCTTCCGCCAGTCGTTCCGGTTCCGTTTCCGGCAATGGTGAAGCGACGATGCTCTTTTCTTGCACCTTTGATCAGCTCGGCAAGTTCATCGGTTGTTTCCGGGGAAAAAACTCCCGGAGTATGGCCACTCTTTAAATTACTGGTATCCTCAAGAAATCCCTTGATAGATGCCTGATCATCGTTATAAATCATTCTACAGCTTTTCCTGCGTTGTTCTCAATGGTTGTTTCAGCAGCAGGTTCCGCATCCTTGGCTGCTTTTTCAAGCAGAATATCCGGTAACGTGCTTTCAGTGCTGTCGGACTGCTCTCCGGCTGCCTCTGCAGGCTTCATTCCTTGTGAGGCGGATGAGACTGGAATTGCTCCTCCTTTGATATAGTATTTTATAAGTTCACGGGCAATCGGCGCTGAAATTGCGCCGCCGAAACCGGCATTTTCGACAAGCACTGCCAAAGCAATTTTCGGATTCTCCACCGGTGCAAAGGCAATAAACCATGCATGATCTTTACCATGGGGATTTTGTGCCGTTCCGGTTTTTCCGGCAACGGTGACACCGGGAACATTTGCAAGGGTTCCTGTGCCTTGCAGTACAACGCCTCTCATGCCGTCATGGATAAGGTTGAACGTCGTTTGTGAAATCGGAAGCTGCTGCTTTGCATAGGTGAACGGGATATATTTGCCGGTTCCCGTATCGCGGTATCCGTTGACGATATGAGGCTGGAAGAGGATTCCATTGTTTGCGAGAGCTGCGGCATAAACAGCAAGCTGTACTGGCGTTGTGCCGAGTTCACCCTGACCAATGGCAAGGCTGACCAGATATCCTTTTGTCCACCTGTTCTCACCATAACGTTCATCATAATAGTCGGATGATGGAAGAAGCCCTGCCCTTTCACCGGGCAGATCAATACCGGTTTTTTCTCCAAACCCGAACATGGCGCCGTATTTTGTCCAATTTTCAAACCCGACATTAAAAATAAGGTTATAAAAATAGACATTGGATGAAACCGTAATGGCATTTCTCATATCAACCCATCCGTGCCCTTTGCCTTCATTGCTGAGAAATCGCCTGTGACCATAAACGAAAACGCCATTATCAAGTATTTTTTTTGCCGGATCAATGCTTTTTTCCTCAAGAGCTGCCATTGCAAGAATCATCTTGTAGACAGATCCGGGGGGATAAACCGCCTGAATTGTTCGGTTAAAAAGCGGTTTTTGCGGAGAGGTCAAAATATCGCTCCATCCTTTGCGGTCGGTAGAACCGTTGAAAATATCAAGATCATAGTCCGGAGCGCTGGCAAGGGCAAGGACGCCGCCGGTAGAAGGGTCAAGAGCGACCACAGCCCCGGATTTTCCGGTTTTTTTCAGCAGTCGTTCGGCAAGCTGCTGAAGCCCACCGTCAATGGAGAGGTAGAGATCATCGCCCTTTATGGAGGAGATGTCGCTTTGTCCTTTATCGAATTTTCCGGCATATTTACCTCGGGGAGTAACCATTTCAAACCGGGCACCTTTCTGTCCTTTCAGCCTTTCTTCATAAAACTTTTCCAGTCCGCTGAATCCGATTTTATCATCCAGAGAGTAACCCTGATCGGCCAGTTCCTCAAGTTTTTCTTTCGGTATGGAACGTAAATAGCCGAAAAGATGTGCGCCGTGGAGCGAATCAGGATACATCCTTTTGTTATCAGTATCGATAAGCACACCTGGAAGCTGCCAGAGATTTTCGCTCAGCCTTGCTATTGCAATGGCGTTCAGGTTGCGGCTCACGGTTACTGCCGAAAAACGGTTGAACGCGTATCCTTTTCTGATTGCCTCAGCAAGTTCAATTTGTGGTTTTTGTATAAGCCAGGCAAGGTAACCTGTTTTGGTTATCCTGAACTCAGAAGGAATGACTTTTACGGTATAGAGAGGCTGATTGTCGACAATGACGACTCCTTTTCTGTCGATCATCCGTCCTCTTGGAGGTTGAACCCAGACCCTGCGGATGCTGTTTGTGGTCGAAATTGATCCAAGCTGCTGAAAATTAAGAATTTGCAGATAAAAAAGTCGGGTGGACAGCAGTGTAAAAACAGCTATTACAATCAGTGTTACAAGAGTTGAGCTTCGCTGAGGTTTATCCATCGTTCAGTCGGCAAGTGATTTTTTCAAAAAGAACCAGTGCAGGATAACGGCAAGGATAAGGGTGATAAGAGATTCAAGGAGTCCGAGAACAACGAGCCTGTAAGCGGGCGAAAGGCCAAGAGGATTGTATCCAGCGGCGATTACAGCGTTGCCGCAGAACCCGGCAATGACGACGGCACTAAAGAATCTTCTTTTTTTTTGTTTTGCCGTTGCATGACTGTCTTCCGGGATATGGAAATAACCGGCGATAAAACCTTCGACAGTTCTTGAAAGCATATTCAATCCCATATTTCCTGATAAGATACCTGTAAGGATGCCTACAGCAAACCCAAAACTTGTGCTGGCCCTTTGACCTGCAGAGACTGCAAGAAAGGCAAGAAAAACAGTAATAACGTCCGGAGAGACGTTAAAGAGCGTCAGACGAGTCAAGCCAAACTCCTGAAGCAATGCGGAGGCTATGCAGAGTATAATCAGAGAGAATGAAACAGCTTTTGCCACAAGTCAGTGTTTGATATTAAGGGAACGGCTCATTAAGTGTGCTATCGGTGGTAATCTTGACTTTTTCCGGTTCTCTTTTCAGAGGGGCAATCAGTACCTGAGTCAGGGATGAAAAATCCACAGCAAGCCAGACATCGACATTATAGAAGAGTTTATCCGGTTTAATGCGTACTACTCTCCCCACGGGAATACCGCGAATAGAAAACGTACTAAAGTCTGAAGTGACCATCCTTTCGTTAAGTTTGAGGTGGCTGCTTATGGGAATGTGTTCAATCTGGGCGATGAACTCCCTGCCCCCACTCCAACTGAGGAGGCCCATACAGTTTGATGAGTCGGATACAACACTGACCTTGAAATCAGTGTTGATAACAGGCATTACTTTTGCATAATGTTCGGAGACAGACGTTACCCGCCCTACGAGTCCCTCCGGCACCAGAACGGTCATGTCTTTTTGGATTCCGTTTTTCCAGCCTGCATTGATCAGCAGCATGTTATCACGATCGCTGAATTTTCGATCAACAACTCTCGCAATGATATATCCGGAAGGGTTGACTGTTGTGTCAGAGAGTATTTTTCTGCGGTTATGTTCGTCAACAGCCGCAGTTTCAAAGTTCAGCACTCTGGTCAGCAGATCGGTATTTACCCGCATCAGCCTTTCGTTTTCTTTATTGAGCGTAAAAAGATAGGTGAGGCTCATCAGCTTTTCATTAATGACAGAGCTGAATTCCAGACCGCTGGTGCGCAGCCTTGTAAACACATTCTCATTCTGAAGCTTCATGAAGAGAAATGCTATACTGCAGTATATCACAAAAAGCAGGTAGGTATTGTACTTAGTAAAAAGAGTAAAAAACTTCCGCACAGTTCATATTCCGGTTTTTTTATTACATTTTTTTTATCAAAAACAAGGAGAGCGCGGTCAATAAGTGAAGAGACAACCTAAAATTAACATTTTAAATATAATAAACTTTTTGTTCCGTATTTGTTCCACTGTTTTTCCGAAAGTGGAGTGGTAGTAAACGTGCTGGCTTCGACATAATCAGGCACTTAAATGGTTACATACGATGTGGCGCTGGCTCGCAGTTTCTCAATTTGCGCCATCAGATTGGCCTGCCCGGTATCGGCATATTTTTCCGGTGGTGGAAAAAATCACCACCTATAACCTCGCGCGCATGAACATGCTGGTGCATGGAGTGAAAGATTCGGAGTTTGAGATTTTCCACGGTGATACGCTGCTGAATGAATGGGAGATGCTGCGCGAAGCTAACCCGGCAAGTTCGACGCTGTAGTGGTTAATCTGCCCTTCAGCTAATGCTGGGAACTCATGGACGGCGTTGGGCGATGTCAAGGTCAACGCCCGAACTGATTGCGGCAGGATGATATCTAAAAGATCGTTTAAACTACCGTATCAGAAAGAGATTTTCAGGCCACCCGTGCAGAAAAAGTCATTTCCGCCCGGTTGCCCAATTGTCTGCGACAGGTTCAGCATGACGGCGATTGCGCTCGTCAGATTGGCATTGGCGCCAGAGGCGAGCCGGACAAAAGCATGGTTCGGTGCTCCTGTCGCCGTCCATGAATTGACGATCAGGGGCGCAGAGGTAGCGCTGTATTGGATGACTCGGTCTGAACCCTCGAAATTGTTTTCGACGGTGCAGTTCAGATAGGAGTCGAGCTTCGTGCTTCCCAGGTCGAAAGCGCAGCGCGCCTGTGCACCCACACTACCGAGCACGGTTTTGGCGGTTTGCTCGTTCAGACTGAGTGTGAGAACCTGATCACCAGTTTCGCTGTAACCGTTAATATGCGCCTGAACATAGGTGATCCCTGCAATTGGTCCGAATTTCACGGACGGCGCGACGTCAAAAAGATAGCCACCTTTCAAAGCCGCAGCTAAAGTCTTACCGTCCGGTGTAGCCGTGATTGTACTGACGACGCCTGAACGGCTGTTGGAATAATTCAGCCAGCCGTAAGAGACCAGGCCCTGAAGGAACAGGTTTTTCTGTGTAAAGGTACCGTAGAGTCCAAGCTGTTTGGCATCTGCGCTGGTGGTTCCGCCATTATGGCTCAGGTTCAGAGAGGGATTGTCAAAACTATAGGCCGTGGCAACCATTGTCTCGGAAGTCGGGCGATATTCGATGCCGAGCGTTGTGCCAAGGTGATCCGAATGATACCCTTTCGAATTGTCTCTGGAGGAACGATTGGAGACAACGCCATTGCCCTGCACGAACACGGACCATGAGTTTGATCCGATTCCTGATGCGCCGGAGCTCTTCGCGGTCGCGACGTTGAACAGATCAAGCCGGTCAAACATGGTGTCGACAAAGGCGTCCGCTACACCAAATCCAAGCTCGCAGCTTGAGGCGAAAGTCTCAGGAGCGTTGAGGCGATTGGCGATGTAATTCGCCACAATGTCAAAGCCGGCCGAAGTCAGATGCAACTGATCGATGTAGAACAAATATTCGTTCACCAGGGCTGAATTACCCGGTATCGGGCTTGCTGAAGCGTATTTTAGACCGTAAAGCGACGGATTGGCCTTGATATTCGATTCGATCATGGCGAGGTCGACATATTCGACCCGCACGCCTGAGGCGGCCACTTTCGACAGATTTTGCTGCATTAAGTTATTATAGGTCTGACTATAGGCCGACCCAACGGCGGCCGTCGTAGGAAATTTTGCTGCCTCGGGGAGGTCGGCGACATTGCCGGCGGTGAAAACAAGCGTTTTAGCGCCCGCACCGACAAGTGTATTGATTCCAGCTATTGCGTTCTCTGCCGAAGCTGCGGCGTAAGATGAGGCGTCCGCCATTGAGCCGCCAAATTGATAATAATGGCGTGCGTCATTGCCACCGATGTTGAGAGTCACCAACGCATTCGGAGCTATGACCTTATCGACAGCCAGAAACCATTGCAACTCATAGGTGAAGCCCGGCAGACCCGGAAATTCATTAGTTGCCCCGGTCTGCGCTCCACCGAGGGCATAATTTGACGGTGAGATGCCATAAATGCTCGACAATGTGTCGACATAATTTGTACCGCCGCTGAACCTTCCGGTTGGATACAACGTGTTGACATCAGTGAGTGTACTTGCGTAGTCAGGTATCGTCGCCATGATTTTCTGGATGTTGCCGGTATCGGCATAGCTATCGCCGAAAGCAACGATCGAGGAAAATTGCTGGGTGAACTTGCTATATTTTCGTGGACAGTGTGAGAAGTCATATCTTCAATCAAAAGGAGACATGAGACATGACACCGACAGGCAACGAGAGTCGCAGGAAGTACAGCAAAGAGTTCAAGGTTGATGCCGTTGAACTGATGAT
>CAISRC010000112.1 GCA_903887845.1 uncultured Chlorobiaceae bacterium | reverse complement strand
TTTTTCAACAACAGCTTTCACAAAACCAAAAATAGTATAGAAAACAATGAAAAAAACAGCAAAACTTTTAAGCCTTGCAATAGCTCTTTTTGCGGGATTGAGCGGTACCGCCCAGGCAGAAGGATTTAAAGTTGGCGCGGATGTCGTCAGCAGTTACGTATGGAGAGGTATCGATTTGGGTGATTCACCGGCTATTCAGCCAGCTCTTTCCTATACCTTTGAGGGTAGCGGTATTATTGTTGGTGCATGGGGTTCCTATGCCGTTAACGAAGCCAACGGAGCCGACAAGTACAAAGAGGTTGACCTTTACGTTACTGTTCCCGCCGGGCCATTCAGTCTGACTGCAACGGATTATTATGTTCCTGTTGGCGACAACAACAGATCGTTTGATTTCTGCGGTGAAGGGCCGAACGTGGTTGAGCTCAGCGTCGGTTATGCGAAGGATAATCTCAGCCTGCTTGCTGCTGTCAACGTAGCTGGCAATGATACGGCCATCGGTTACAAAAATGCCAAATACTGTGAAGCCGGTTACAAGTTCTACAATAAGGATGGCTACACGGCAAAAGGTGTTGTAGGTTTTGGAGATGCAGATTACTACAGCGACAACGAGCGCGGCAGGAAAAACGATAATTTTGCTCTTGTCAACACCGGCATATCGGTTTCAAAAGATCGCTATACCGCCTCTTATATCTACAATCCGAACACTGAAGCTTCACACCTTGTCTTTATGGCATCGTTCTGATCCGGATATCTTTACAAATAAAAAAGGAGGACTGAAACTGCCTCCTTTTTTATTTCCTCAATGCCAGCTAAAGATCCGCTTCGTAAATAACATACTCCTTGTAAGGCGTTCCTCCGATTACTTTTGCCAGTTTGCTCATCGGTTCATTGGCTTTAAGTACCCAGCTCATTTCAGCGGCAAAAACCCCGTGCCTGCCTCCATAATCAGCAATTTCCGTATTGAGAATACTGTCGACACCCTTGTTGCGATATTCGGGCAGCACGCCCATGGTTATGGTGCGTACCATTGAAATATTTCGGCTGTACCAGAGATATTTCAGCAATCCGATAGGCGAAAAGGGGTTACCATTGACATGTTTCAATGCCTGGTTGACATCGGGAAGCGACAGTGAAAAACCTACTGTGCGCTTGTTGCGATCCTCGACAAAGTAGATATAATGTGGATTTGCAAGAGGCTTGAGGCTTTTTGCAAGAAAGTCAAACTCTTTGTTTGTCATGGGAACAAATCCCCAGTTTTTCTCCCATGCCTTGTTGTAAATCTCCCGTATACGCTCAATTTCCCCGTCAAAATCCTTCATGTTCATAATCCGAACCGTCAGCCCCTCCCTTTTCTTGACATGCTCCGAGATTCGGCGCAGGCGTTCAATATCGATAACTTTCTGATCAATGTACCAGGCAAGCAGTTCCTGACCAATACGATGGCCGTAGTTCAAGACAAGGTCATTGTAGTACGGAGGGTTATACAGCATGAGAAAAACCGGCGGGCTGTCATATCCTTTGGTGAGCATACCGCACTGATCGTTCATGGAGGGACTGATCGGACCTCGCATGGCATTCAGTCCCTTCTTTTTGAGCCATCCTCCGGCGGCATCAAACAGGGCATTGGCAACACTCTGATCGTTAACACATTCAAAAAAGCCCCAGAATCCAACCTTGTCAGCATGAAAGGCATTGTGCCTGCGATTTTCTATTGCGGCAATAGTCCCGGCCATAACCCCATCTTTCCATGCCGTAAACAGAGCAAGGTCGGCATGGTCATACAAGGGGAACACTGCCGTATCAAGTGTTTTCATATAATCGTCAATAACCGGCGGCACCCAGTGCTTGTTGAGCTCGGGATCCTTACGGTAGATCTGCCACGCAAAGGTGATAAACTGCTTCTTTTCTTTTTTATTCCGGACTTGTCGAATATCAATAGCCATACTCCCCCCCTTCAAAACGTTTAATCAAAAAAACATGCACAATGTCCACGGCAACAATTTTATCGATCAAGCTTATGCATGACTTCTGCTCCTTCACGCAGTATGCGTTCGGTCTCATCCCATGAAAGGCACTCGTCGGTTATCGATACGCCGTACCTGAGCTTCTCGGGATCCTCCGGAAAAGGCTGATTGCCGCAAAAGAGATTGCTCTCTATCATGACACCAACAATGCTTTTATTACCCTCAATTTTCTGTTTAAGAATATTTTCCCAGACCGTCAACTGACGCTCGTGTTTTTTCCCTGAATTAGCATGACTGCAGTCGACCAGAAGTGACTGTTCCAGACCCGCCTTTCCTATCCATGATTCAGCATGCGCAATACTAACCGCATCATAATTCGGTTTTTCGCCGCCTCGCAGCACAAGATGTCCAAATGGATTGCCCTTTGTTGTAATCACGCTGCTGTGCCCTTCCTGATCGATGCCGAGAAAACTGTGCGGATGCATTGCTGAACGGATAGCATCGACAGCGACATTGAGGCGACCATCAGTCGAGTTCTTGAATCCTACAGGCATTGAAAGGCCGCTTGCCATCTGCCGGTGAGTCTGCGACTCAATAGTCCTTGCTCCGATTGCAGCCCAGCTCACGGCATCAGCAACATACTGGGGCGTTATGGGATCAAGAAATTCAGTCGCTGCCGGCAAGCCCATTTCATTTATTTCCAGCAGAAGCTTTCTTGCGTGAAAAAGACCATGCTCAATGTCATAGGTATCATCAAGATGAGGATCATTGATAAAACCCTTCCATCCGATAGTTGTGCGCGGTTTTTCAAAATAGACCCGCATCATAAGACAGAGGTCATGCTGGAGCTCAACACGCAATGCAGCAAGTTTTTCAGCATATTCACGGGCTGCATCGACATCGTGTATCGAACAAGGTCCGACAATAACCAGCAGTCTTGAATCCTTGCCAGTCAATATACGTTCAACTTCACGACGTCCTACAGTAACCGTACTGGCTACCCCATCACTGACTGGCAGCATCTCCTTGAGCGCCCTTGGTGAGGGAAGACGAATAATTCGTGAGACTCTTAAATCATGTAACTGTTCCATCAGTTTTATAACTAACTAATAACTATAAATAAAGCTCCCTCGCTGCAAAGCTTCGAGGTATTGAATTTTCACTTCTTTTGACATTCTTTTCTCAAAACAGGGTTTCGGATAATTTACCCCGAAAGAGCTATAATTTTAAAGGAGGCAAGATAAAAAACTAACGGGTAATATAATGAGCATCCGCGCTTATAAATTCCTGAACGCGGATTCATACGTTCCAAAGAGATGGAGCAACAAAATTTCTTTATATTCAAATTAATTTATAAAAGTCCGGACAATCAATAATCAAGAAAGTTAACATGAAAGTACTGATCACTGACGGTGTTGATCTTCAATGCGGTCAAATCCTCGCACAAAACGGTTTTGAAGTTACCGAAAAGCCGAAAATCAGCAAGGAAGAACTCAAAGAGATCATTGGCGGCTTTGATACGCTGATCGTCAGAAGCGCAACCAAGGTTACCACAGAAATTCTTGAGTGCGGCACAAACCTTGAGCTCATTGGAAGAGCTGGGGCCGGTGTCGACAACATCGACATTGAAGCCTCCACCCGCAAAGGTATTATTGTGATGAACACCCCGGGCGGAAACACGGTTTCAGCGGCGGAACATGCCTGCGCCATGATGCTTTCCGCCGCACGACGAATTCCGCAGGCAACCGCCGACCTGAAACAAGGCAATTGGAACAAGAAAAAATTTACAGGAGTTGAGCTTGAAGGGAAAACCCTCTCAATTATCGGCCTTGGAAAAATCGGGCGTGAGGTTGCATCCAGAATGCAGTCATTCGGTATGAAAACAATTGCCTATGACCCGATGATTCCCGACGAATACGCAGCACAGCTCAACATTGAGCTCCTTCCCCTGCATGAAAATTTTATTCACGCTGATTTTATTACCCTCCACTCATCACTCAACGAATCGACCCGTAATCTTATTGCAAAAGATACTCTTGACCTGATGAAACAGGGTGTTATCATTGTCAATTGCGCCAGGGGAGGAATTATTAATGAAACTGACCTTGCTGAAGCAATAACATCGGGCAAAGTTGCCGCCGTAGCGCTTGATGTGTTTGAAACTGAGCCGGTCAACCCCGACAATCCGCTTCTGAAACTGGAACAGGTTATTGCTACCCCGCATATTGCCGCATCCACCAACGAAGCACAGGAAAAGGTTGCCGTTCAGATTGCAGAACAGATTGTTGCATGGAAACAGACAGGAAAACTTGAGGGTGCCGTCAATGCCTCGGCTGTCGAACTGGCACAGGCTCCAGGCGTACGATCATATCTGAACCTTGCCGAAAAACTCGGTGCTACACTGGCGCAGATGGCACCGGTTAATGCAGACAAAATGACCGTCAGAACCTCCGGTGAATTTCTTCATAAATTCAATGAAGTCATCACGGCTGCAGCTCTCAAGGGATTCCTTGATATCCGACAGTCAAAGGATACAAACTATATCAATGCGTTCACGATGGCAAAGGAGTGCGGCATCAGCCTGAACCAGAAATTTGAAAAGGAAAATCTGGACTATACCAACCTGATCCGCATTGAGCTTGAAAACGACACAACGAAACGGATGATTGGCGGAACTGTCTTTGGCGACAAGGAGGTACGGATTGTGATGATAGACCAGTTTCTCGTAGAGTTCAAACCGGAAGGGAATATCATTATTTACAATAATATTGACAAACCAGGTGTCATCGCCAATGTCACTCAGCTTTTGTTACAGCACAACCTGAATGTCGCTTACGTGGCGCTTTCCAGAGATGAAGAGAAAAAGGTCGCTATGACAGCAATTGTTGTCGATGGCGAAGTGACAAAAGCGCTGCTTGACGAAATAAGAAATGTTAATGGCGTTAGCATTGCCAATCTTGTATCGCTCTGAATAAATTATTGATCAATAAAAAAACCTGCTCATGAAGGCAGGTTTTTTTATTTGTACTAATTTGATTGCTTCGCAAACACAAAATTATTTGGACTTCGCGAAATCAATGCTGAGCCACTTGTCTTCATAGGAGGCGCCTGTTGACTCCATGCCTGCAAGGAAAATCGGCAAAGCAACAATCTTCTGGTAATCACCGATGCGAATCGTAAGATCATCTCCGAGCTTGAGAATTTTTGGTTCAAGCCCCATGTGCTCCATAAACGGCAGCCTGACACGCACCTTGTAGTGTCCGTCTGAAACCTTTTTGATATCAATCGGATTTTCGTTGAAAAATATATCAAGAGGATTCGTCTCTTCGTAGACTTTCTGACCTACTCTGCGAAGCATGGCAAGCCCCACAACTTCATCATCAAACAATGGAACTTCGACAATAGGAATCGGAGCAAATGCTTCCTGAATCTGCACAATATATTTCTGCTGAATAGCACGCCATTTCTGGAAATACGGGTCAGGGCTCTGATCGGGCATGACACGGTTAATGGTAATCCTGTCTACGGTAATACCATAAAGGTTAAGATAGGTCAGGGCGCGCATGGACTCCTTGATAACCATCTTTTCCGGATTCATGACCAGGCGCATGGTTGTTTTGGAGCCGTCGGCAAGCAGGTCAATAATTCCCTCAGTTGAAGAGAAGAGGTTGTCAACCTTGTCATACACCTCCACAGGAGCGACAAAATCATTGATCTTGTTGACTTTTTTGGCAAGAGGCCTGATGACAGGCTTGACCATGAATTTCTCAACATTGCGGATCATCTTGATAAACCATCCGAAGGTTTCAGGCAGAGAAAGCAGTCGAAGGGTTTCTCCGGTAGGTGCACAGTCAACAACAAGAAGATCGTATTCATTCTGCTCATTATAACGCTTGATATAGGAAAGCGAAAAAAGCTCTTCCATGCCCGGCAGCACTCCCATCTCTTCAGCATAAACACCTTCAATACCACGGGCTTCCATCAAATGAGCAAAATGCTCCCTGACAACATCCCAGTTCAGATTGAGATCACCAAAGACACTTACTTCCTGACCCCAAAGATTTTCAGCAATTTTCACAGGTGAAGGCCCTAACTGAACATCAAGCGAGTCACCCAGACTGTGTGCCGGATCGGTAGACATGATCAGGGTTTTGTACCCCATATCTGCAGCCCTGAGTGCTGTTGCAGCAGCAATAGAGGTTTTACCAACTCCACCCTTTCCGGTAAAAATGATATTACGCATACGTTTAAGGATTTCTCATTTAAAGAATTATTGAATTACAGCGGTTTCTGCCAACAATTATTATGCGTCAGTTGACTAACATAAACCTGTGAATTTAAAGATAAGAAAATTATCCTTTATTGAATATCATGAAATAACAATTACTGCACCAAAATTCATGTTTACTGCACCTGTTTTGAAACATCTCCCGTTCCTGATACGGCCGGGGAGGAAGCCCCATTACCGTCATTGACAAAGACAATAAGTTTCTGACCTGGTGTCACCTGAGAATCTTTCAGGCTGTTCCAGACAATGAGCTGGCTGACAGTAGTACCATACTTCGCTGCAATGGAACCGAGGTTTTCAACTTCCTCAACAACATGTGTTATATATACCTGTCCTTCAGAATCCGGCTCTGCTGACGAAACGCCGGTTACCGCCTTCAAATGCGGCTCTGCTGGCGGAGCGACGGTCACTGCCTTCACATGCGGCTCTGCTGGCGGAACGACGGTTACTGCCTTCACATGGGGCTCTGCTGACGGGACGACGGTTACTGCCTTCACATGGGGCTCTGCTGACGGGACGCCGGTTACTGCCTTCAGCTCCTTATGACTTTCAACGAGAGCAAACAGCTCATCACGCTCAACAGTTTTAGCCAACCTTTCTGCAACGATCTCTTTTACCTGAGGCTTGGCGATATATTTTTTCTGGACTATGACCTCTTTTTTCAAGCTGCGACTTCCTTTCATTTTCTTTGTCCGTCCGGCGGAAACATCAGCCTGAGAAGAGATACCATTGTCTGGGCCTCCAAAAACGATGAGCTTCTGGCCGGGAGTAACATCAGAATCCTTAAGGCTGTTCCAGGCAATAAGCTGACTGATATAGGTGCGGTACATCCGTGCAATAGACCCCAGACTTTCGCCCTGCTCTACGATATGGATCTTTTGTGTTTTTCCTTCAGCGCCTGACTCTCTATTCCTGTGGACTGATCCGGCATGAAGACTTTCAAGACGAGCAAACAGCGCCTCACGTTCAATAGTTTTAGCAGACTTGTACGCATAGATCTCCTGTTCCCGTTTCTGAAACTGAGGAATAAATTTTTTCGGGAGCCTGATAACATTTCCGGAATTCCCTGCAGCAGGAATAATACCAAGCTTGTACTGCGGATTAAGAAACTGAAGATCCGTCATCGGCACTCCGATAGTTTCGCTGATCTGCTCGAACGACAAAAGACGGGAAGTCCGCAAAGTGTCGATATCCTGATACAAAAATCCCGGCTCAACCGGTCGTATATTGTGCTCGTTATAATAACTCATAATATAGTTCACCGCAATAAAAGCAGGGACATAACCTCTTGTTTCAGCCGGGAGGTAATCCCATATTGCCCAGTAGTCTTTTACCCCGCCAGCCCGTCTGATTGCTTTGTTGACATTTCCCGGACCAGAGTTATATGCGGCAAGTGCCAGAAACCAGTCGCCATAAATCTTGTAGAGATCTCTCAGATACCTGCTTGCTGAAACCGAAGACTTGTAAGGATCGTACCGCTCATCAATGAAGGATGATGACTGCAGTCCATACATTTTACCGGTTCCATACATAAACTGCCAAAGCCCTTTTGCGCCTGCAGGAGAAACCGCCGTCGGATTAAGTGCTGACTCAACAATGGCGAGGTACTTCATTTCAAGCGGAACATTGTTTGCATCAAGTTTTTCCTCAAAAAGCGGAAAATAGATTTTGCTTAATCCGAGAATTTTTGAAGTCATGCTTCTTTTTTCGACAGCATACAGCCTTATAAATCCCCTCACCTGAGCATTGTAAACAAAGTGGAGCGGAGTTTTGCGGTTCAACGTGGCGATTCTTGCTGTATATACCGAATCACTATACTGCGGCACGAACGAGGAAGGAAATCCGAACTTTTCAGACTCTTTAGGAATGGAAAAGTGCTCATCCTTAAAGTATATGGCATTCACAAGGCTGTCAAGAATATCGGTAACTGATGACTTGCTGAGCTCTCCCCGGTTATTGGCTACAACAGAATCCAAAGCAAAAACCGGCTGAGCCAGAAATTGAAATACAAGTGCCGAAAACAACACCCTGAATATTGTATAATATATGCTGATTTTCACAAGCGGCAGTTTGATTTAGATGTAATGGTCGCCAAACGATCAATGCTGCGACAGCAAAAATCCCTGTTGAATTGTCATAAACAACATAAAAACAGTTCTCCACTATTGCAATAACCGTTTCTGCTTATATCAGTATTTCACTCCCCAGAGAAAAAGTCCACCCGGCGACGCCGGATTCAGTTGATTCGTCATGACTCCTGTTTCAAGCATTCGACTAAACTCTTCAACTGAAAGCCTTCCCTTTCCCGCAGTTATCATGGCATCAACAAGATAGCGTACCATACTTCTTAAAAACCTGTTAGCTGAAATCTGAAAAACCAGAAAACCATTGTCACGATACCATTCGCAACTCATCACATGGCAGATACGATCCGGATTATGCCGATCTTCCTTTGAAAAAGCAGAAAAATCATGGGTTCCCTTAAGTAACCCGGCAATCTCCTGCATAATCGCAAGATCAAGCGTTCCATAGGAGCACCCCGCAAACCGGCCGTAAATCGCTGAGGGTTTCTCAATGAGAAAATAACGATAAAGCCTTTCTTTAGCACTATGCCGTGCATGAAAATCCTCTGGCACTTCAGCGGGATTACTGATCCTGATTGTCCCGGGCAGCAAAGAATTCAATGAATGCACAATTCTGGAGGGCTCCATTGATGACGCGGTAACAAAGTTTGCCGTTTGCTCTCTGGCATGAACACCCTTGTCGGTTCGACCTGCAGCAGCAAGAGAGATGTTTTCCTGCAAAATCGTGCCAAGTGCAGCCTCAATCTCCCCCTGAACAGTTACAATTTTGCCGGACTGTCTTTGCCAGCCCGCAAAAGAAGTGCCGTCATATTCAACAGTAATTCGAATATTTTTCATGCTGAGACATTATTCATTCTGTTCAGTTGCCTTGCCTTAAAAGAGAATTTAGTACATTGCGTTTCGTATAATAATTATCTTCTGGTTATCTTCCATCTTGCCGAAAAACACAGCACAATATTGCAGAAAACTCATCTAGAATCGCTTCTTCTGGCGCTGAAAGGCCTGCCTGAGCGCTTGACCGAAAGCTCCTACCGGGTCCCCGGTATCTGGACTGGCAAAACGAACGGCACAGAGCAGGTTAACCCTGCGGCATACTTCGGTCACATCATCGAAAACATCCTGAACAACACTGGTCCCTCTTTACAACAAGATGCTGACTGGAAAACGACCGCAGTGGTCTATAACCTTTTTATACGCCTTACTGCCGCGTTTGATCATAACGGCGACGGGGTCATCAGTACAGAACCACTCGAATCGGGCTTCAGGGAAACAGGCACACTGCTGAAAGCCATTGCACTTTTGCCTTATATAAAGAATCTTGGTGCAAATACACTCTATCTTCTGCCGGTCACCGAAATAGGCGCCGAATGCAGAAAAGGCTCTCTCGGTTCGCCTTATGCCATTAAAAATCCCCGCAAGCTGGATCCGTTGCTCAACGAACCAGCCCTCGGATTATCGTCAGAAATGTTGCTCAAAGCATTCGTTGAAGCAGCACATCTTCTTGACATGCACGTTGTTCTTGAATTTGTCTTCAGGACAACAGCTATCGACTGCGACTGGATAACGGATCATCCCGACTGGTTTTACTGGTTGAAAAACAATTCCGGCAACTACGGCCCGCCGCATTTTGACAGTGATACGCTCAACAGGATTTATGAGGTTGTCGACCGCCATGAGTTACGCAACCTTCCTGCACCGCCAGCGGAGTACCGGGAGCAGTTCGTTGCACAACCGGTCACGGTACATGAAGAGTATGGCCAGCTTTCGGGAACCACAGAAACAGGTGAACCTTGTCATATCGCAAGCGCCTTCTCCGACTGGCCTCCAGACGACCAGCAACCAGCATGGAGTGATGTCACCTATCTGAAAATGCATCTCCATGACGCGTTCAACTACATTGCCTACAACACCATCCGGATGTACGACAGTGCTCTGGACAATCCGGAAACGTTCAATACCGGCCTGTGGAACGAAATTTCTGATATTATACCGAGTTATCAGGCGGAGTATCAGATTGACGGCGCAATGATTGATATGGGCCATGCCCTGCCAGCACTTCTGAAACGAACCATTGTCGTCAAGGCGCGCGCACAAAAAGCGGATTTTGCCTTCTGGGATGAAAATTTCAATCCGACGCAAGAAATACGCAATGAAGGATTTAATGCGGTGTTCGGCTCACTGCCGTTTGTCATCCATGATATTGTTTTTATCCGTGGCTTATTGAACCACCTGAACAAAACCGGCGTCGCACTCCCATTTTTCGGGACAGGAGAAAATCACAACACCCCTCGCGTATGTTTCCGTTATCCTCGTCAGGAAGCAGGACGAAATCATTCGAAGTTTATCTTCACACTCAGCGCCATACTGCCAACTATACCTTTTCTGCAGTCGGGCATGGAACTCTGTGAATGGTATCCGGTTAACCTCGGCCTCAATTTCAGAGATGAAGATCGTGCTCTTTATCCTCCCGAAAAACTTCCGCTCTTCAGTGCTTTCAGCTACGACTGGGAAAATACCAATGGGCTGACTCCTCTCAACAGCTACATCCGCAAAATTCTGGAGATTCGCGCACATTACCTCGATATTGTACTGTGCGGAGAAACAGGTTCTATAACCATCCCCTATACCAGCGAACCGGAGCTTTTTGCCGTAACGAGAACAACTGCCGGTCGATCACTGCTTTTTGTCGGCAACAGTAACCTTTACGACACCAAAAGCGGCTTTCTTGAATTCAGCATGGAAAATGATACCATGCGAGACCTGATCAGCGAGCAATCCTTCTCTATCAAGGAACACCGGCTTGGGATAAGCTGCAAACCCGGACAATGCATGCTTTTTGAACTGTTATAAGTTTTCATTAACCAAACTATCAGCCTTATGTCTATTCTCATTGTTGGCTCTCTTGCCTTTGACGATATCGAAACGCCTTTTGGACATTCCGACAACACCCTTGGCGGGTCATCGACCTATATCGCCCTGTCGGCCAGCTATTTTACCGAAACGATACAGATGGTTGGAGTTGTCGGCTATGACTTCGAGGATGAACATTTCGCACTGTTACATTCCAGAAACATAGACACAAAAGGGATCCAGAAGATTGAGTACGGGAAAACGTTCCGCTGGGCCGGCCGGTATCATTATGACATGAACACCCGCGACACCCTCGACACCCAGTTAAACGTCTTTGCAGATTTCGATCCCGTTGTTCCCGATCAGTATCAGAATGCGGAATTTGTCTGCCTCGGCAATATAGACCCCGCCCTTCAGCTCAAGGTGCTTGACCAGATCAAGACACCGAAACTCGTCATCTGCGACACCATGAACTTCTGGATTGAAGGAAAACTGGAGGCACTCAAAAAAACTCTTGAGCGCGTTGATATTTTCATCATAAACGACGGGGAGGCAAGACTCCTGAGCGGTGATCCAAATCTTGTCAAATCAGCAAGAATCATTCGCCAGATGGGCCCGAAAACCCTTATCATCAAAAAAGGTGAGCACGGAGCATTGCTCTTTACCGACAATGGTATCTTTGCCGCTCCCGCCTTCCCTCTCGAAAATATTTTTGACCCCACTGGTGCCGGTGATACCTTTGCCGGAGGATTTATCGGCCACCTTTCAAGATGTGAAACCATCAACGATATTGAACTGCGCAAAGCTGTTCTTTACGGCAGCACTATGGCAAGCTTCTGCGTAGAAAAGTTCGGTACCGAAAAAATTGCATCGCTTGAGCTGCTTGAAATCGAAGACCGGTTCCAAAGCTTCCGTGAACTTTCAAGAATCGACGCCTAAGGAAAGGGAGAGAGACAACATTTCAGGCAAAAAAAAGATATGCAGCTCAACATCCTTGATTACAGTTTCATCGTCGGCTACCTCCTCCTGACGCTTGTTATTGGCTTGTGGTTCTCCTCGCGCGCTTCGGAAAATGTCGGAGAGTTTTTTCTTTCGGGGCGCCAGCTCCCCTGGTGGATTGCCGGTACCGGCATGGTAGCGACAACCTTTGCCGCTGACACACCACTTGCCGTTGCAGGATTTGTGGCAAAAAACGGTATTGCTGGCAACTGGGTGTGGTGGACCTTTGTTTCCGGCGGAATGTTGACCGTCTTCTTTTTTGCACGTCTTTGGCGACGGGCAGAAATTCTTACTGACCTTGAGTTCATTGAGCTGCGCTACAGCGGCACAGCAGCCCGTTTTCTGCGCGGATTCAAGGCCATCTATTTCGGCCTTTTCATCAACGCAGTCATCATCGGATGGGTCAACCTCGCCATGTTCAAGATCATCCGGATCATGGTCCCGGAGCTGAACCCTGAAGTTGCCATTGTCATTCTTGTCCTGCTGACCACCTTTTATTCGGGACTGTCAGGGTTATGGGGGGTATCCATTACCGATGCCGTGCAGTTTGTCATTGCCATGACAGGCTGTATCATTCTTGCCGTCCTCGCCGTTCACTCACCTGCAGTGGTCTCAGCGGGAGGCCTCACCAAAGCCCTTCCGGCATGGATGTTCGACTTTTTCCCCACCTTCACCTCCTCGACATCAGGTAAAAGCATCACTGGAGCAGTAGCTCTGCCTTTCATCTCGTTTGCTGCTATGGCATTCGTCCAATGGTGGTCATCATGGTACCCCGGATCTGAACCGGGCGGCGGCGGCTATATCGCTCAACGCATGATGAGTGCCAAAAACGAGAAACATTCGCTCCTTGCAACCCTCTGGTTTACGGTTGCCCATTATTGTCTGAGACCCTGGCCATGGATCATTGTCGGCCTTGTGAGTCTCGTCATGTTTCCCGACCTGCCGATGAACCAGAAAGAGGACGGCTTCGTCTATGTCATGAAAGCTGTGCTGCCCCCCGGGCTGAAAGGGCTGCTTATTGCCGCTTTCCTGGCGGCCTACATGTCAACCCTCTCAACCCACCTGAACTGGGGGACAAGCTATCTGATCAACGACTTCTACAAACGGTTCCTGAAAAAAAATGAGACTGAAAAGCACTATGTCCGGGTTTCAAAAATTACCACGTTTCTGACTGCGGCTTTTGCTCTTTATATCACCTTTTTTGTGCTCGACACCATCACCGGAGCATGGGAGTTCATTATCCAGTGCGGAGCAGGCACTGGATTCGTTCTCATCCTTCGCTGGTTCTGGTGGAGACTGAATGCGTGGTCGGAAATCACCTCCATGGTGGCGCCGTTTATCGCATTCACCTGGATCAGACTTTTTACCTCCATTACCTTTCCGTTCTCGATTTTTGTTATTGTCGCTTTTACCATTGCGACAACCCTTATTGTAACTTTTCTGACACCGCCAACAGAAACCGCACAATTAGAGACCTTCTACCGAACCACACGTGTAGGCGGTGTTCTATGGAAAAAGGTCTCCATAAATCTGCCTGATGTTGCAGCCGACAGCGGCTTTGTCATGCTCTTTGTTGACTGGGCACTCGGAATTATCATGATTTACGCTATCCTTTTCGGCACCGGGAAATTTATCTTTGGCGACATCCTCCAGGGATCACTTTTCCTTGGTGCTGGAGTAATTGCCGGATCCCTTATTTTTGCAGACCTGAACCGGCGGGGCTGGAACAACCTGAACTGACAAACAACCATGGGGAAACCAGCCCTGATTCTTGCCTCGCAGTCACCGAGACGACGCGATATTCTCTCATTGATGCTTATTCCGTTTGAAACTTTGGCGGTTGTCACCAATGAAACATTTGACCCTTCACAGTCAATTGAAGAGAATGTTACCAGAATTGCTCTTGAAAAAGCCGAAGCGGCAAAAGTATTGCTGCCCGACCATGGTCACAACACCATTATTCTCGCTGCGGATACTGTTGTGGCAAAGGGAAACTATATCCTTGGAAAACCGGCTGGGTTCGATGAGGCATTCACTATGCTCAAAAGTCTTCAGAATCGCTCCCACCGGGTTTATACCGGATTTGTGCTTCTTTACGGCAACAAGACCCACACCGAATGCGTGAGCACCACCGTAGAGTTTGAGCCAATGTCCGACAATGAAATTAAACGCTACCTTCTTTCAGAAAAACCGTACGACAAAGCTGGAGCCTACGGCATTCAGGACCCCCTGATCGCCTGTCATGTGAGGCGCATTGAGGGGTGCTACTATAATGTTGTCGGGCTCCCGATTTCGCGTGTCTGTAAATCGCTGAAAACCTTTTTTTAAAATCAGCATCTTCGGATAACCATGCGCTCCATAGCAGCACAGCCGCCAGTCATTGTGATCCTCGGCCCTACGGCTTCCGGTAAATCCGCTCTTGCCCTCGCTATGGCAAAAAAAATCGGGGCTGAAATCATTTCAGCCGATTCACGACAAATATACAGGGAACTCGACATCGGCGCGGCAAAACCTTCGACAGAAGCGCTTCAGGAAGTGACACATCATTTTGTCAACGAGAAAAATATCGGGGAGTCATTCACTGCCGGAGACTTTGCCAATGAAGCCGTTAAACGAATCCGCGATATTCACCGACGTGGAAAACGAGCAATTATAGCAGGTGGCTCTACCCTCTATCTTGAAGGAGTTCTCAAAGGTTTTGCGACTTTACCGCCGGCAAACCCGGAAATAAGAGAAAGGCTGCTGGTTGAACTTAAACACAGCGGAAAAGAACGACTCTACGAAAAGCTGATCCAGAAAGATCCTGAACAGGCAGCAACCCTTGACCCCACAAAAACACAGCGGTTGATTCGAAGCCTTGAAATAATTGAGATAACAGGATTGAGTGTGACTGAGTTACAGGCCAGGGGTAAACAGCAGCAAACCGACCTGCACTTTTTGACTACAGGGATTTCAATACCCCGTGAAACACTCTATCAGCGCATCAACCAGCGCACTGATGACATGATTGAAACCGGTCTTTGCCATGAAGCTGAACTGCTGTATCACAAATATCATAAACTTCTTGCCGACAAAAGAACATCCGCGCTGCAATCGGTGGGATATCAGGAACTGTTTCAATATTTCGACAACACAATTGAATTTGCTGAAGCAGTGAGACTGATCAAACAGCATACGCGCAACTATGCCAAACGACAGTTGACTTTTTTCAACAACAGACTTACCGTTAACTGGATGAATGCTGATATTCTTTGGAAGGGGTTGGAAAACAGTAAATTTTTGGCTTAAAAAAATATTAACAATGAGCTTTTTTTTTACCTTAGGTATTAATAATGTTTTTGCATCCAGCTCTGTCGGATTTTTTTAACCGAGTATCAAAGCCCACGGAACAAAGAATTGTTAGTGTGTTTTAATAGTAATATTTTACACGTTTTATAGCAGGAATTTACCATGAAACATTCGATATCAACGCGTAAAGAGTTAACTATTCTGAAAATCGAGGAAGAGGTATTCGATTTTCGTCATAGCGATTCATTCAAGCAGGAAATTGACAGTATGGTTAACAAGGAGAGCACCAAAAACCTGATCATCGATTTTTCCCAGGTAAAAGCTATTGATTCCTGTGGGATAAGCTCAATGCTGCTTGCCCATCAGCTTGCCAATCAATCCACTGGACTCGCAATTTTTGTCTCCCTCTGCAAGCAGATCAAAGATCTTCTGAAACTGACCAATCTGGACAAACAACTGTACATTTTTTCATCCATCAATGAGGTTATGACCCTCATCGAACCGGCAATGAAAAGCAAACGTGGTGCCCGGGGAAAATCACAGACGCCAGCAGATGAAATTATAGACGAACTTCTCTGCGATGACCTTGACCTTATTGTAGAACCCGATCTGCATGACGAACATCTCGATGAACATCTTGACGAGCATCTTGTGGAATCAGATGAAGTATCCAGTGACTCCGAAAGAGCAGATCCCCTGACAGGGAAAGAGTCTGGCTTAAAAAAAAGGGGACGCCCAAAAAAAACTTGACAAATACAGAAATATCACTTACAATGAAGTAAGTGATTTGCTGCCCCCCCTCCGATAGCGACAGAAAAGTCAGCGACATGGTTTTCCGGATTTTGCGATTTACAGCATAAGAGTTTCCAGCGAAAAGATCATCATATCACCCTTTATCGAAACAAAATATCGGGGAATGTCAGACAACTTTTTCAGAAAACAGCTTGAGAGGCTCTTCGAACCGGCCAATATCACAATAGGGGGCAACCGTCCATGGGATTTTCAATTCAACCACCCTCAAGTGTTTCAAAGCGCAATCACCAAGGGAAATCTTGGTCTTGGAGAGGCCTATATGGATGGATGGTGGGACTGTGATGACCTTGAAGAGTTCTTCTTCAGACTCCTCAGTTCAAAAGCTGATGAAAAAATAGTCACTCCATCAAAGCTGACCGGTAAACTTATTGGAAAGCTTTACAACCTGCAGTCTCCTTCAAGGGCTTTTGCCGTAGGCGAAAAACATTACAACACCGGCAACGACCTCTTTGAAACCATGCTCGATAAACGCATGATCTACAGTTGCGGATACTGGAAAGAGGCCAACAACCTTGACGAAGCCCAGGAAGGGAAACTCCGCCTTGTATTCGACAAGCTGCAGCTTCAGCCCGGCATGTCGGTGCTTGATATCGGCTGCGGCTGGGGAGGCGCCGCCCAATTTGCCGCCGAACACTATGGAGTTTCGGTAACAGGAATAACCGTCTCAACCGAACAGGCTAAAATTGCCAGGGAACGATGCAGAGAGCTGCCCGTGACTATCGGACTAACAGACTACCGCACAATACAGGGTTCTTTCGACAGGATTTATTCGATAGGCATGTTCGAACATGTCGGGTATAAAAACTATCGTGAGTACTTCGAGATAATCAACAGGAGCCTGAAGCCGGATGGATTGACCCTCCTGCATACCATAGGGGGAAATCTGCCCTGTGCAAATACCGATCCCTGGATCAGCAAATACATCTTTCCAAACTCAATGATTCCGTCTGCAAGCCAGATAACAAAAAACTACGAAGGGCTCTTCATCCTCGAAGACTGGCATGTCTTTACCTATGACTACTCTTTGACGCTCAAGGCATGGCATGAGAATTTGGAGAAGCAATGGCCTGAACTGCAATCCCGCTACAGCGAGAAATTTTACCGTATGTGGTGCTTCTACCTTCTGAGCTGTTCAGGTGCGTTTCGGACCCATTTTCTCCAGCTTTGGCAGATACTGCTCTCAAAAAACGGTCTGAGGGGCCAAGTAACCATTCCCCGCTAACTGGTCAGTGGTAGAGAAAAAAACGTGAAGGATTACTTCGGCTAAACTCTCCTGCCTGACGACGGCTCTCTTCCATAATAACCTCAAGCGGCAGTTGTTTTTTGATCATCTCCCTGAAAAGAGGTGTCCCTGCAAGGTTATCAAAAAACTTGCCCCTCCTGTCAAGAGCAATGTTCCCAGGGTAAAGACGTTGAAGCACCAGGAGAAGCGCCGTCGCGGTTCTGAAGGGGCTGAACGTTTTTCTGTCGGTCAGAGAAAGCTTCAGCCCCTCGCAACGCTCTCCACTGAACTTGCCTGAGCATGGCTGAAAAACAACGTTATCAAACGACACTCCGGGAAGCTCGTATTTCCTGAGAGCAACAGCAAGTTCCCCGCTCTTGATATAAGGGGCACCAAACTGCATGAAGGGAGCGTCGGTACCCCGCCCTTCACTGACCGTTGTCGCTTCAAGAAAGACCGTAGCGGGATAAACTATTGCCGTATCAACAGTTCTGATATTCGGCGAAGGGCTCTTAAAGGTGAACCCCGGATACTCATCGCCAAACCTGTTTCTACGATACCCCTGCATGGGTATCACCCTGAGATCAAGCTTCTTATAACGCTGCTCCTTCAACAGCAAGGCAATTTCACCTGCCGTCATTCCATGAACATAAGGAATATTGACGGCTCCGACAAAGGACTCATATCCGGACGTCAGCATGAAACCTTCCGGTGAGAGGGGCGCAACCGGATTGGGGCGATCCAGAACCATGAAAGCTATGCCAGCCTCATTACAAGCCTCCATGGCATTCTTCATGGTCGAGATGTAGGTATAACAACGTGTACCTATGTCCTGAAGATCAAAAACAAGCACATCAATCTGCCGCAACTGCTGGATAGCAGGTTTTTTGGAGACGCCGTAGAGTGAGTAAACCGGGATCGTGTCGGCAACAACCGTGCTGCCGACCTTTTTGCCCGCTTCGATATCAGCCGAAAAACCGTGCTCGGGAGCCATGAGAAATTTCAGCCTGACGCCACTCCGGAGCATCACACTGTAATCCTGCTCCCCTCCCCGGGTAACGCCTGCTGTATTGGTGATAAGGCCAACGCTCAAACCTGTAAGCTCCCGACACCCGGAGGCTTCAAGCCGATCAATGCCATTGAGCAACTGTTCAGCAAAGACAGGATGCGGAACAAGGAAGAGAACTGCAAGAGTTAGCCAGAGCATAAAAAAGCTCTTTTTTCCAATATCGTAAAGCATCGAAAACGAGCTGGGATCAAGAGTCATTGCGTGCCTCCGAAATAATATGCACAAAAAAAGCCGCCTCAGAATCGGGCGGCTTTTACTGGTGGTGGGGACAGGACTTGAACCTGCAACCTTCGGGTTATGAGCCCGACGAGCTACCAATTGCTCCACCCCACGATGTTTGTCCTTTAATGTAAGCAATAAATTCTCATTTGCAAACATTTATTGGATCTGTTTGCCGTTTATTTCATTTCCTCCGGGCTCAACAACATATAATCGTCCATCATCACCCTCGACAGCAAGAATCATACCCTCTGAAACCTCATCTCGAATAGAACGTTCGGCAAGGTTGGCCACCAGTACCACATTTTTGCCGACCATCTCTTCCGGTGTGTAATGCTTCGCAATACCAGCCAGCACCTGTTTTGTGACCGAGCCAACCTGCAGTTGCAGTTTCAGAAGTTTGCCGGCTTTTTTAACCGTTTCGGCAGCGATTACTTTTGCAACCCTAAGGTCAACCTTGAGAAAATCGTCAAAACTGATTCCCGGCTTGAACTCCATACGGCTCTCTGCAACTCCAGCATCCCGTTTTTCCGCTTCAGCCAGCAACCCTGCAATTTTTGCAAGTTCCGGCGCAATATCGCTATCCTCAATTTTGGTAAAAAGAATTTCAGATTTTGCCCTGATTTTGTCTCCTTTTTTAAGTCCGGGCAACAGAAGCTCTGTGTAAAGAGATTTGCCTGATGTCACAAGATCCTCGATACGCCCTTCAAATCCGAGCATGGCATGAATGCTGTTGCAGGTTTCAGGGATAACCGGATAGAGAGCAACAGAAAGCGCATGGCAAAGATTCAGTGAGAGCGCCATCGTTCTTGCCGCAGCTTCACGATCAATCCTGATCACTTTCCAGGGTTCCGATACCGTCAGAAAACGGTTGGCCGCCCTTGCGATATCCATCCCGAGAGAAACTGCTTCCCTAAAATGAAACCCTTCATAAGCGAGGTCGAGCTTTTCAAGAGTATCAAGCCAGTCAATCCCCAGAGCGTTCCACTCTTCAGCAGTAGAGTCACAGGGCACCTCCCCGTCAAAGCGGGCATTGGAAAAATCAATCGAACGTTTTATAAAATTGCCAAGGGTGTCGGCCAGTTCACCGTTTGTCCTGTTCTGAAAATCCTGCCAACTGAAATCGGTATCCTTGTTTTCAGGATAATTCATTGCAATACTGTAGCGCAGAGTATCAGCGGGAAACTTGTCAAGGAACTCGCCAAGATAGACCGCGTAATTTCGCGATTTCGAAAACTTTCTTCCCTCAAAGTTCATGAACTCCGATGCAGGCACATTGTCGGCAAGATTGTAGAGGTCACGTTGACGCCCTTCATTCCATGCCAGCAGAATGGCCGGAAACATCAGCGTATGAAACACAACATTATCCTTGCCGATAAAGTGAACAAGGCGACACTGCGGATCCTGCCAGTATGATTTCCATAGATCGCTCTCTCCCCGCTGAGCCGCCCACTCCCTGGTAAAGGAGATATAACCAAGAACCGCATCAAACCAGACATAGAGTACCTTTCCAAGGGCTTCTTCACGCTCAAGGGGCACTTTTATTCCCCATGACAAGTCACGGGTTATAGCCCGCTCTTTCAATCCCTGCGAAAGCCAGGTACGGGTATAATTAACCACATTTGAACGCCAGTCATCCTCATGACCCTGTACATAACTTTCAAGCTGCTCCTGAAAGCGACCGAGCGGAAAATACCAGTGCATGGTATCGCGCAGCTCCGGCGTTGCATCCGAAAGTTTACTTTTCGGGTTAATAAGTTCGAGAGGGCTTAAATGGGTTCCACACTGTTCGCACTGGTCGCCGTTAGCCTCGGGATTATTGCAGACGGGGCAGGTTCCAGTCACATAACGGTCAGAAAGAAAACGCCCGGCTTTCCGGTCAAAAAAAAGCTTTTCGGTTTTTTGTTGAAAAATGCCTTTCTGTTCAATATCAAGAAAAAACTCCTGAGCGGTTTTGTGATGCACCTCCGAAGAGGTTCTGCCATAATAGTCAAAAGAGATACCACACCGGGAAAAAGCATCCTGGTTCATCCTGTGGTATCGATCGACAACATCCTGTGGTGAAATCCCCTCTTTCTCAGCCGTAATGGTAATGGGCACCCCGTGTTCGTCAGACCCTCCGATATGAATGATATCCTCTCCCTTGAGCCGTTTATAGCGAACATAAATATCCGCAGGAAGATACACCCCGGCAAGATGGCCAAGATGCACCGGACCATTGGCATAAGGAAGGGCTGAAGTGACAAGGGTTCTTGTAAACTTATGCATAGAGAGAAACCGTTATTTTTTAACGAACAGCGCATTGAACTTGTCGACAGGAAACCTGCGGGTCTGATCGCTATTCTGGTAACGAAGCCAGACAAGTTTTTTCTGGGCGTCAATGCTTTCAACCATGGCCGGCCCCTCGGGAGTTGAAACCATGCTTCCAGGAGAAGGAACAAGTGACGGAACTGAAGCTTGAGAACGGCAACCCTTCTCATGTTTCGAATAACCAAGACAACATTTCGGGCGGTTACAGATACCGGTAATATTGAAGGCATGGCTCTCATTGCCTGCGACCTCAGAATATTGAGATTTTTCAGCAAACGGATTGGCATGAATTTTCTGCAGCCAGCTCGAACAACACAAGAGGCAGCCGCACGGCCCCAACGCATTTGCCCTTCTGGCCTCTTCTCGTGTGGTAATCTGCACCATCTGAATTCTTGCCTTGAACTCTCCGGCAAGATCACGCACAAGCGTCCTGAAATCAACCCGGTGTGACGACGTATAGTAAACCGAAAGTTTCTGCTGGTCCATACGCAATTCCACATCAACCAGCTTCAGATCAAGTTCATGCTTTTTAATCTTGTTCAGACAGATTTCCCGGATTTCCGTCTGCCGTTTTTTAAGTTCAATAATTGCCTGACAGTCATTTTCGTCAGCAATCCGCAACACGGCAGTCCACTCCTGGCCATTTTTATCCAACCCTTTGAGTTGAAGTTTTTTACGGGCAATCTGACCGGTAGAATAAACAACTCCAAAATCATAGCCTCCATCCGATTCAATAACAACCTGCTGTCCGATACTGAAAGGGATGCCTGTATTATTGATAAAAAACTCACGCCTGCAACCCTGTAACTCAACTTCACAGATATCATCAGAAACAATATCGGGAGAAGCCCCGTAAATCGATTCCATCTCACTGTGCAACAATTGTGAAAGCCTTAACCTTACCTTTGCATTATCACCCAAAAGACAACTGCATATAACATTACTCATGAATAGGGGGACGTTGTTGATGTTGTGTATTTACCACTTCTTGCCGTTCCCCAATCACACTGGGTAAAAATGAGGAACGTTATTGAATCTCTGTAGTTACAACTTCTTGTACAATGATCAGGCGCTCATGAAATACTCTCATGATTCGGTAACCTGTTTACCGCCGTCAAGACCTATGAACCGCCGGAATGCTTCACTCCTTCTGTTTACAGACGCACTCCCCTTGACAAGAGTCACTGCGTCATCAAGCTTTCGGCTCCGAATCTTCTCGCTGAGTTCATCAAGATGACTCTCCGTCATCTTCTGCATATATGCGGTAAGATCATTGGCGCCGGCATATTCCTTCCGGGAAACCAAACGCGGCTCCCTGAAAGATAAAAACAGCTCCGGATTTTGTTCGTCAAGATATTCAATCCGACTGACAATTGAAACAACGTAAAGCTGCGGGAGCTTTTCAAGCACCTGAGAAGCAATGGAAGCCGCCCCTTTAAAAAATACAAGCGGACGCTTATCGACGTGCTCTATCTTTCCCTGGGGGAAAATCCATAAAGCATTCTGCAGCTCGTTTTCGTCGGTCAACAATTCAGCGGCATAACGAAGCGTAGCGGGCCAACTTTTCGGACGGGAACGGTCAAGCGAAAACGCTCCTATACGGGTAAAAAAACGGTGTTTCCGCAACTGCTGAAACTCAATAATAATATGCAGCCGCTGGTGAAAAAACTGTTCGGTGCACAGGGGCGACCAGAAGCCGTCCCACCAGTATGCGTGATTAGCATAAAAAATAACCGGAGTACGAAGATCCATCTCCTGCACTCCGGGCTGCATAAAAACACGTACCGAATTAAAATGCCTTCTGAACTGCCGGCGGGAATACCACCCAAACCATGACGTATAGAGGCGACTGCGACGAACTTTCAGCATCGGCGCCCTATTTGAAAGCTCTCCTGATACGGTTTACCGCTTCCTCAAGCGCGGTGATTGAGGCCGCATAGGAGAGACGGAGGTTTTCCGGAGCACCAAAAGCATCACCAGGTACGGTGGCGACATGATGCACCTTCAGAAGATATTCAGCAACATCGGCTGAGTCTTTCATGACCACACCATTAAAGGTTTGGCCAAGCACACCACTGATATCAGGAAAAATATAGAACGCACCCTGGGGCAAGGCAGTTTTAAAACCAGGAATGCTGTTCAGGGCCTTGTACATGTAATCGCGCCTCTTTTCAAATTCAGCACGACGCTCTTCAACAATTCCCTGGTCACCATTGAGCGCTGCAACAGCCGCTTTCTGTGCAATGGCATTGGGATTGGAGGTGGTCTGTGACTGTATCTTGTCGCAGGCATCAATCAGCCATTTCGGACCGGCAAGGTATCCAATTCTCCAGCCAGTCATTGCGTAGGTTTTTGACACACCATTACTCACAATAACCCACTCCTTCATTGCAGGAATTCTTGCGGGAGAAAAAGGACGAACACCGCCATAGACAATCATGTCGTACATTTCATCGGAGATAACAAAAATGCCGCGACCTTCGACAACCGACATCAGGGCGCGCACCTCTCCTTCACTATACACCGCGCCGGTGGGATTCGAGGGGGAATTCAGGACAAGAATCTTTGTTTTCGGAGTAATGGCAGCCTCAAGCTCGGCGGGAGTCATTTTGTATTCGGTTTCCAGAGTGGTATGAACAATAACCGGAGTACCACCCGCAAGACGAACCATTTCAGGAAAGCTCACCCAGTAAGGAGCAGGAACAATCACCTCATCACCCTCTTCGCAAAGCGCAAGAAAGGTATTGGCAAGAGTCTGCTTGCCGCCATTGCTGACTATGATCTGGTTTTCCAAAAACTCCAGACCATTATCGCGCCTGAACTTTTCGATAATAGCCTTTTTAAGATCCGCAATACCTGAATTTGCCGTATAACGGGTAAATCCGGCATTAATTGCATCTATTCCCGCCTGATTAACATGGGCAGGAGTTGGAAAATCGGGCTCGCCTGCTGAAAGGCTGACAATATCCATACCTTCAGCTTTCATTTTAGCAGCAAGATTGCTGATTCGCATGGTCTGCGATTCCTGCATACCAAGTACCCTGCGAGTGAGATATTGTTCTTCTGGCAAAGCTGTTGTCGACATATTTAGAAATAGTTGGTTATAAATGTTTCTGGTTCAGTTCTTCACGTTTTTGATGCATCATCTTCAGAACACAAGGGTGTACAAACTTGCTGACATCACCGCCAAGCATGGCCACCTCCTTGATTATTGACGACGCAACATAGGTATACTTGACATTAGGCATCAGAAAAACTGTGGTTACTTCCGGATAAAGTTGACGGTTAAGCAGCGACATCTGAAACTCATACTCAAAATCCTTGACTTGCCGTACACCCCGAACAATTGCTTTTGCTCCAACCTGCCGGGCATAATCAGCAAGCAATCCTTTATGAAGCACCTCAACACAAACGCCGGGGTACTCTCCGGTTACCTCTTTCGTCATTACCTTTCGTTCCTCTATAGTGAACAGGGCATGTTTCTGGCTGTTCTCGGCGATAACAACAATAACCTCTTCAAAAATATTCAGGGCACGTTCAAGCACATCAAGATGACCATTGGTAAAGGGATCGAATGTTCCCGGATAAATCGCTTTTGATTTCATCGTGATTCAAAGGTTATTGCTGAAAAAAGTAACTCTTGTCATGCCGTAATCCTTGTGAAAAGAGTAGTGCGACGACATCTTAAAATCAAAATGTGTGCTATGTTCAATAAGAAGCATCCCCCCGTCGGAGAGAAGAGCGCCTCCGAAAATCATCTCAATCAACTGATCGTAATCAGGCCAGGAATAGGGCGGATCGCAAAACAGAAGATCAAAATGGCCGGTCGCACGCCTGAGAAATGCCAGAACATCTGCATTGACAATTTTTACACTCTCCTGTACACCAAGCTGAAGAGCTGTTGCCTTCATGGCTTTCAGCGCATCAACATGCTGATCGACAAAAGAGACTGAGCCTGCACCACGACTCAGCGCCTCAAAACCAAGAGAACCGAATCCGGCAAACAAATCAAGAACTAAAGCACCTTCAAAGTCAATTCTTGCTGCCAGCGTATCAAATATCGATTTCTTCACCCTGCTGCTGCATGGACGTATAGCGTGCGACGATGAGTTCCTTATTTTTCGCCCTTTATATGTACCCGCCAGAATCTGCACGAAATTGTTTCAGCCTAAAAATCACCGAATACGGTCTCGCCAAGAATGGTGAGAGCCTTGACCGCATCATCCTTTGATGGCGGTTTCCCATGCCAGTTGCTGTTATCCGGCATGGATCCCTCAAAAAAGGGAACCCCTTTTCCCATAAGAGTTGTTGCAAGAACAACCGTGGGTACATTACGGCTTTTGTTCGATTTGATTGTCTCGATGGTGCTGACAAAAGCTTCCATATCATTGCCATCACACTGATAAACATCCCATCCGAATGCCCGCCATTTATCAGCAAACGGTTCCACGCCCATGATAGAGGAAACCTCGCCGTCAATCTGCAGATTGTTGTAGTCAACAATACCAATAATGTTGTGAAGCTTGTAATGGGACGCACTCATAGCCGCTTCCCATATTTGTCCCTCCTGACACTCACCATCACCCATCAGACAAAAGACATCGTTCTCCTTTCCATCCATACGAAGACCAAGAGCTGCTCCCACTGCGGTAGAAAGACCCTGACCAAGAGAACCGGAAGCGATTCTGATACCTGGAAGTCTTGATTCAGAGGTCGGATGACCCTGCAGGTAGGAGTTAACCTGGCGGAGGGAGTTCAGTTCACTGAGAGGGAAATAACCTGAACGGGCAAGAACACTGTACCAGACCGGAGCAATATGACCATTGGAGAGAAAAACCATATCCTCATCCTGATGATTCCAGAACTCATGAGGATTGTGCTGAAGTACCCGAAAGTAGAGCGCAGTAAAAATATCAGCCATCCCAAGCGACCCGCCGGTATGACCGGAATTTGCCATAGCAAGCATTCGGATAATATCCCGACGGACCTGACGGGCCATTTCCTTGAGGTCATCAATTGCTGGAAGCTCAAGCAACACGCCTTTTTTTTCAGCAGGATAAAGTTTTACGTCTTTTGCCATAATTGAAAATATGTCAACAAAATTCTTGTGAATTAATAAAAACTATTCATGCTTCAACTTTCTTTCCCTGAGAAACTTCCATAAAGAAAATAAAAGCACCACAACAAAAATAATCGTGACCGGAATACTGTATACAGCAACATAACCACCGATATGCTGCCAGTTGCTTCCAAGGAAAAAGCCACCGTAGAGCAACAATACATTCCATGCCACAGCGCTGGTCAACGCAGCGAGAAGAACAAATGGCGTCTTGAGATGCATCAGACCTGCCATAACAGAGATAACTGCCCTGGACCCGAACAGAAACCGGTTCACCAATACTGCAAGGTAACCATGAGTAGTAAATTTATGGCGCAGCAGAACCATGTCTGAGGGCGGAAAAAAGCGGTGAACGCTTTTCGAAAACCGGTGCTGCACCTCAGTATCACCGGCGGCATATAATTTTATCCCGAGATGCCTGCTCAGCATATAAATCACCATAAACCCGGCCGTAGAGCCAAGCGAAGACCAGAACAGCGCGCCAGCAAACGTTAGCTGACTGCTGTATATCAGATACCCGATAAAAGCTACAGGAATATCGCCAGGTATCGGCGGGACGACGTTTTCAAGAAAAGCAATCAGAAAAAGAAAACTATAGACCGCATAAGGGTCTGCATGCTGCAGCCAGAAAATCGCAGATTCAAGCATGGCAAACCCCGTCTGTCGTTACTGTATCAGTCAAGATCAAGAACTCTTCTCTGCACCTCGCTATAGGCATCTTCAACACTGCCCAGATCAAAACGAAAACGATCCTTGTCCATTTTTTCATTCGTCTCAAGATCCCAGAAGCGGCAGGTATCGGGACTTATCTCATCGCCAAGCAGAATCTCATTGTTATGACGGCCAAACTCCAGCTTGAAGTCAACCAGCTTCAGTTTCCTTTCTGCAAAAAATTTACGAAGCACCACATTAATCGCTTCGGCACGCTGTTTCAGAACCGCAAGCTCCTCAAGAGTGGCAACACCAAGCGCCACCGCATGGGATTCATTCATCAGCGGATCATCAAGATCGTCATCTTTCAGATAGAACTCTACAATCGGCCTTTCAAGCACGGTTCCTTCTGCAAACCCATACCGCTTCACCAGCGAACCAGCCGCAATATTGCGGACCACAACCTCAACCTTGATAATATCGAGACGCCGGCAAAGCATCTCACGATCAGAAAGCTTTTCAACCAGATGAGTACGTATCCCGTTCTCCTCAAGCATGGTAAAAAGCTTGCAGGAGATCGCATTGTTCACAATACCTTTTTCAGCAATCGTTCCCTTTTTCTTGTTATTGAACGCCGTCGCATCGTCCTTGAACTCCTGTATCACCAGGTTGCTGTCCTCCGTCAAGAAAACCTTTTTAGCCTTGCCTTCGTAGAGCTGTGTCGTCTTTGTCATAGTGAACGTTTTTATATTTAAGTGGCTATCGCAGCCGATAACCCTGTATATCCTGAAAAATCATCAACTCTCACACTGACTGATCAGAAGCCGCCTGCTGAACCGCTCCGGTAAGCACAATAGTAATCTGATCGTCAGTCAGTCCCTTGTCCTTCAAAAAGTTCATAAATCTGAACACACCAAGATCCGACAACATGGCTTTCGGTTGATCCTGTTCACTCAGCCCCCTGGTACGGCTGTACTCTTCAGAGGTGTGTATCCAGTCATCAATGAACTGTTCCGATCTGCCGTTCTCAAGGAAAAAACCGGTCACAATCTCTTTAACCTTATCGGCTTCCGGTTCCGGATGAGCCAGAATAAGCAACTGCATCTCTTCGGAAATCCTTGCCAACACAATAACCGCCTCCCGGTCGAGGGTTTCATCGAGGATATCTTTCGCCCGCTCTTTGACATCACTCTTTTGGGTCATAATGCTTTCCGGATCGTTTGAAAATAAAAAATATTGATAGCAGCAAAATCCCGATTAAGTTACATAATCATTATGGTAAAGAAAAAAAATTACATAGAAAGAGGTTATGCGAACATTACTCTGTTTCTTTTTTCTCCTCTTCAGCGCAGCATCCCTGATTTCCCATCCTGCCTCAGGAAATCAAAAACCGGAAAAAAGCGTGCTTTTCCTGTGGTGGAACGTTGAAAATCTGTTTGATCCACAGAATGACCCGCTGACTGACGATGACGACTTCACCCCGGAAGGAAAACTACAGTGGACAGAAAAAAAACTTCTTCTCAAAGAGATGCGCATCTGCCACCTTCTCACGGCAGTAGAGGCGCACCCTGACTACCGGAAATATCCTGACATTGTAGCATTTGCGGAAGTTGAAAACCGGAACGTCTTTGAGGAAACCCTCTCCCGACTTCAGGGAGTCAGGTACAAGAGCATTTATTTTGAGTCATCAGACCCGAGAGGCATCGATATCGGACTTGGCTACAATCCGCAAACGCTCCGCCCCACAGTATCGAAACCCTATTCCGTTCCTCTTGCCCGACAGACAAGAAAAATTATTGTCGCGGGGTTTTCCGCTGACGGGCACCCGTTTCACGTTATTCTGAACCACTGGCCATCACGCGCTTTCGATACCGGATGGAGCGAACCAAAACGACTTGCCGCCGCAAAGGTCACCCGGCACATTGTTGACAGCCTGCTTGTCGGCAACCCGAAAGCCGATATTATTGTCATGGGCGACTTCAATGACGAGCCAAACGACCGCTCAATCAAACAGGTCCTTGGTTCGTCCTTCGATGCCGCAACAGTCAAGACAAACAGCAACACCCTTCTCTATAACTGCTGGAGCGGCTACAAGGGAATCGGCAGCTACTTCTACAACAACCACTGGCAGCAGATTGACCAGATCCTCCTCAGCGGAGGAATGCTTGAGAACAGAGGCTTCTTTGCGCCAGACAACGCATTCCGCTGCTTCGCCTTTTCCCGCCTGCTGGACGATTCAGGAAAAAAGCCTTACGCGACATACGAAAAAAGGAAATATAAAGGAGGATATTCCGATCACCTACCGCTTCTTCTGAAAGCACTCTTGAACCCTTCAAACCAGAGAACACTTCCAAGCCCTGCGGAGAGACAAAGCAGAAGATCAGGAAAATGCAATGATGAAAACCTGAAAAGATGAACAAAAAAAGGAACATACAGCACAATTCCCAAAAAGAGTATTGCACCGGCAATCACAGGGAACAATGCTACATTGGGAGATCGCATGGCAGAAACAAACGTGCTCCTCCAGGAACGGTTCGTCATAATCAAGCCAAGATTGGAAATCATCAGCGTCGTAAAGGTCATTGCGCGAAGTTCCTGAGCGTCAGCTCCTCTTGAATGGGCAAACCAGAAAACACCCAGAATAACAGCAAGCACCATAACTCCCTGCATCAGGCTGAGCACAACAGTCTTTCTGCAGAATAACGGCTCCCTAGAGTTTCGGGGGGGACGCTTCATCACATCAGCTTCTGCTCCCTCAGCTTCAAAAACAATTGAGCAGGCAGGATCAATGATGAGTTGTAAAAAAGCGATATGCGCCGGCAGCAAGAGCAGCGGCCATTGAAAAAGCACCGGAAAGAGCGACATCCCTGCAATGGGAACATGGATTGCAAAAATATAGGCAATGGCTTTTCTGATGTTGTCAAAAATTCTTCGCCCCAGCCTGATGGCCTGCACAATTGAGGAAAAATCATCATCAAGCAGAACCAGTGACGCCGACTCACGGGCAACATCCGTTCCGCGTCCACCCATAGCAATGCCAATGTTGGCCGCTTTCAGTGCAGGAGCATCATTCACCCCGTCCCCCGTCATGGCGACTATTTCACCGTTAGCCTTGAACGCATTAACCAGCCGCAACTTCTGCTCAGGCACAACCCTCGCAAAAATATTCACATCATTGATCTTCTCCTGCAGTTCACGGTCGGTCATACACTGCAGTTCCTGACCTGTAAGACACTTGTCAGCTTTTTTCAGCCCTGTTTGCCGAGCAATATTGCATGCCGTACCGGGAAAATCACCGGTGATCATCACCACTCGAACTCCGGCGTTATAACATTCCGCAATTGCTGAAGGAACAGTCGGACGCACCGGGTCAGAAAGACCTATGAAACCAAGAAATTCGAAAACAAAGTCACCTTGTGCATTTGGTAACACCTGTTCCTGAAAAAATGCCCTTGCCACTCCCAAAACCCGCAACCCACAGTCAGCCATTTCGGCAACATGAGTAAAAAGTTCCGATCTCGCAGGTTCATCAAAATGACAAAGCCCGATAATTGCTTCTGGAGCACCTTTAGCTGCAATAGTATACTGTTCATTTTCAGCTGATTTCCAGACACGGGAAATTGATAGCAGCTCTTTTGACAAGGAGTACTCATGAACCAGCTCCCAGTCCTTGTGCAAATGTTCCGTCTCTGTCAGGTAGTCTTCTCCAGTCTCTTTGATGGCCTTTTCCATCGGGTCAAAAGGATCAAGCTGACTTGCCAGAATACTGAATTCCAGAAGCTCATGAAATTCTTCCGGGATTGAATGAGGTGAACCCGAGCCAACATCAAGAAGCTCTCCAACCGCAAAAAGCTTGCTGACTGACATGCGATTCATGGTAAGCGTACCAGTCTTGTCCACACAAAGTACCGTAGCAGAACCCAGTGTCTCTATGGCTGGCATTCGACGGGTAAGTACCTGCTTTTTGGCAATACGCCAGGCTCCCAGAGCAAGAAAAATAGTCAGAACAACAGGCAGTTCTTCAGGGAGGGTTGCCATAGCAAGAGTAACGCCGGCAAGCAATCCATTAAGCCAGTCGCCACGGGTAAGGCTGTAATAAATAATTACCAGAAGACACAACGACAGACCAAAAACAGCCAGGGTACGCACCCATCGATCAGTCTCTTTCTGCAACAGCGTCTTTTCAGGCTCAACACTCTGCAATACAGCACCGATTTTACCGATCTCTGTTTTTGTACCGGTTGCGATAACCCTGGCAATACCCTGACCCTGAACCACCATGGTACCGGAATAGATGAAAGGAAGATCATCCCCGCCGGGACAAACCTCTTTTCCCTCCAGATCATCATCAGATTTCCTGACCGGAACCGATTCCCCTGTCAACAACGATTCATCAACCGAAAGATTCAGGCATGAAAGCAGTCGCGCATCCGCAGGAATACGATCACCTTCACTGACAACAAGAAGATCGCCCCGCACCACCTCGCGCCCCGCAATACGCCGTTCTGCACCATCTCTGACAACCTGTGCACGGGGGCAGGAAAGATCCCGCAACGCATCAAGCGCATTCTCTGTTTTTCGCTCCTCATAGAGCGTCAAACCCATCACAAAAAAAACAAAGCAGAGAAGCATCAAGGCCTCCTGAACATCGCCAAGCACCAGATAGACCGCTCCACAGGCAACCAGCAACAGAAACATCGGTTCCCGGATAACACCAAACGCTAAAGAGAATATCCCGCGTTGCCCTGAAGAAGGCAACTCATTATATCCCTCCGAAACCAGTCGTTCCGCGGCTTCCGCCTCTGAAAGACCCGAAAATCCTTCAGGTTTAATGGCGTTTTTCATATCAAAGAAATCCGGAAAAACTGATCAGGCTGATGAAAATCGGCCGGTGAAGAGGGCGTCTGCCACCAGGGAAACAAGCCGAGCTCTCCCCTGCCGGAAGAGGCCGCGCACTGCAAGGCAATAACCTGCCCTTCGCTTATAAATGGCTTTAACAGATGCCAGCAGAACTCCATCCCAAAACTCCCTTTATCGTGAACGAAACGTACGTTCCTGTTCCATGGTTCAGCGGAAAGCACCTCAAAACCTTTTGCCCTCTTTCTTGGAGCATCAAAACGCAGCGCTACCCAATGACCCTCAGGAGTCATTTCAAACTCAAGATAGCCTCCACCCGGAGTTCCGGCAATAAAGAGTTCAGAAACACCATACTGCCATAATCCGTCGATAAACCCTGCTGGAGCAGGTGCTTTCAACGAAAACAGCAGAGGATCATTGCTGCGGGTTATCCAGCGAAGAAAAGGTGTTTCAGGAGCAGCAGCAGCAGCATCCAACGAACACAACTGCTCAACCTCCACAGCAACATCCTCAGGAAACTCCCTGTCAAGACCAAAATAACCTGTCAGTGGTCCCTGCATGAGAAGACGGGGAAACAGAGGCTCCTGAAGAGTATGTTCCTTTTGCCTGGGCGACCACAACAGTCCGACCCATCCCTGTGAAGAGTCCCGATGATCAGCTTCAAACCCCACACCACATGAAGCAAGAAGTTCAGCATCAAACAAGCCGACGCACTGAACTTCAAGATCAAGTTCAGCACAGGCCTGCTCAAAAGCCGCTGCCCTCATACGTGCAGCAAGCCTGAGCACATTCTCCGCCGTGGCCCCTCCTGTGTTATAGATAAAATTGGCATGATGCTCACTGACCATGGCGCCACCTTCCGTCTGCCCCTTGAAGCCAAGTTCCTCAAAAATCATGCCGCTCGACCTGCCTGCAGCATAGTTGTTCTTGAAGGCTGAACCGCAACTTGGAAAATCGAAATGGTGCTTTTTGGAACGTTCCTCTTCATAACCAAGCATTGCACTCCTGATCTTTTCGACAGGGCGACTTTCGGGAAAACGCAAGACAACAGCAACCACAATTTCCGGATTATCCATCAATGACGTGCGCTTGTAGCCATGAAAAACTTCGTCGGGCCTTTTCCATCGCAACCGGCCATCAACCGAAAGCGTCAGAATACCAGCCGTAATTTCCGAAACCTCCCCCCCGAAACATCGCGCATTCATTCTTACCGTAGCCCCGATCTGACCCGGCAGAAGATAAAGCCACTCTCCCCCTCCCTTGCTGGCAGAAAAAAGCTCTTCAGCAATCAGGGTATTGTCCACACCCGCCTCGCAGAAAAGTTCATCATCTGAAAGCCAGAAAAGACGCTGCATCCCATTCAAAGAGATTACAATACCGGAAAACTCATTATCAGAAAAGAGAATATTACTCCCACTCCCCATAAGCGCCAGTGGAAAACGGTGTGTACGATTCCAGATCAGAAGATTGGAGAACTCTGAAAGAGAAGTCGGAAAAGCAAGAAAACGGGCGGTACCGCCAATTCCGTAATACGTTCTGGCAGCAAGCGAAACATCAGATTCAAAATAGCAAGGCAAAGTAACATCGGACATAAGATTCCTCTTCTGGTTTGAAAATCTTCTTCATCATACCAAAATAGAATGGTTTGCATCAGTTTCGTCAACCATATACAGCAACACTAATTGACAAACACGAAAAGCGAGAGGGTAATTTAACCCTTATTAACAGAATAACTTTTATGATAAAACAAAAAAAACAACACCTTGACCGATAGATTACCTATTGCTTTTGAGGCAGTTCCAGCTTGCCACGTATAAAATCAGAAATAAATTTTGCGGCTCTCAGTAAAATTTATTATATATGTATTATGTATATTATTTAACAATCGTTAAACATACACACAAAGGAGATTATCGGTACCTCCCCGGAAAACCGATAAAAAGTGCCTGAATATAAACCATATAAACTTAACAAATTATGCAACCTTCCGTTAAGGTATATGCTATGGTTGTCGCCTTTTTTTGTTCAACCCCGCAACTTGTAAATGCTGCGCCAGAACTTGCCAGTTCAGAGCTTCGAGCAAAGTATAACCTGGTTCAGGGAAAGCAGATTTACGAACGGGTATGCGCAGACTGCCATAACAGCGGGGTTATGGAGGCACCGGTATTTTGCGATATTACTGCATGGAAACCCAGAATTGCCAAAGGGATGGAGGTTCTTGTGCAACATACTATTCAGGGCTTCAATAATATGCCTTCAAAAGGCGGGCTTGCAACCCTAACGGTGGGAGAAAGCGCCAACGCAGTGGCCTATATGGTTGATCAGTGCCTCACGCATTAATCCTGTTTACTGTTACACAATATCAGAAGGTCTCAACAGCAGGCTTAAGATCTCTGTACGAGGATTTCATAATCCTCGATAGTTACCAGACAAGAATTCTTTTCTACTGTGACAAACTTGTCAGAAGCATATCATAGTAGTGCTGTAAGTTAAAACATTATTTTCCAGACAATCACCCTTGTTAAAATTAAATACCCGAATAATCATGCTTTTTAAGTGTAATTAAGTCATTAATTAATGATTCTTTAAGAAACAAAATAGTAGTTTTTAATCGATTCAAAATGAATTTGAAAATATTTTGAAGGGCTGAAGTATTTAAACCGATGTTTTCTCAACAATAAAACCGGACTATTATTATGCCAGCAAACAAAATGCGTGCTTTTTTGATTTCTATCGGAGCGTTTGCTCCTTTTTTATGTTCGGTGCCGCAGGCATCTGCAACACCTGCATTTTCCAGGCAGACGGGACAGTCATGCGCAGCCTGCCATTTCCAGAGATATCCGTTACTCAATGCATACGGACGATCGTTCAAGGCAAACGGATATACGCAAACAGGCAAACAGGAGAATATTGAAGATAACTCGCTCTCTCTTCCAGTAACACTTAATGCGGCAGTGGTCACCAAGCTCAGGTATGTGAAAACCAATGGCCCGACCACAGATGGAACAAACGGGGGTGAGTTTAATATGCCTGATGAAGCCAGCCTTTTTCTTGCCGGCAGGGTAGCAAAAAACATCGGATATCAGGCTGATATCAGTCTCGACAGATCTTCCGCTCTCCTGGCAGGCTTCAAGATGCCCTTTGTTTTCCCCCAGAATGACTTTATCCTCAGCGCCATTCCGTTTTTTACCGATACGCAAGGCCCAGCATACGGCTACGAACTCTTGAACACAGGTGCCGTTGAGTTTTCCAGGCCGTTTGAAAATGGAGCAGAGACTTCCGCACAACAATATCTTGTTCAGGACGCGAATGAAACGAATAACGGCACAACGGGAGTCGCCCTGGTTTTCCATCACAAGTATGGATATTTAAGCTATACGCCATACATCACTGCCGACCTTGGCACCGCAACACCACACAAGTTCATGAGCTATGTGAGAGGCGTTGTTACTCCTGCAAAAGTAGGAAACTTTGAGCTTGCTGCCGGATTTCAGCTCTGGAAAGGAACCTCAAGTATCGACATTCCAGACAACCCGGAGAACCCGAGTGCCCACAAGGCTGATGTATGGGCAGTTGATGGCCAGGCGCAGGGAAAAGTCGGAGACTATCCTCTTGGTGTTTATGTCGTTTATGGCAGTGCCGCGAAATCGAATGCTTCGGAGGGAGCTACTCCAAACGACTTTAACGAAAGCACCGTTGCCAACAGAACCGCCTTTACCATCGCCGCCGATTTGGGAGTTGTCCCGTCAAAGCTTGGTCTTGGACTTGCTTACAGAAAAGCAAATAATGGAACTGGAGGCAGTGATGGCGAAAATGCCGTTACTCTTGCAGCAACCTATAATATTGCCAAAAATGTTCTTCTGCAACTGAACCACAGCTTCTATTCTTATGGCGCAGATGTACCAACACCAGAAGTCGGAGACCAGAAGACATCGCTTGTGCTCTTCAGTGCATTCTGATGTGAAAATTCCCTCGTTTCGATAATAAAAAAGCCGGTTTAACCTGTAATGGGTTGCCGGCTTTTTTATTGAACCCTGCCTGAGAACGCCGCGCTCAGGCTCGGCATAGTATCCTGAAAGTAGGATAAAGCGTACACTATTTGCTGGGCACTCCCAGATATTCCAGGAACAACCTGTCTCTCTGTACTGATTCGGTAGACCAACGGTGGGTGCCCATGGCTGTTTGCACGTTGGTCGTTTCAATGCAGT
>CAISRC010000111.1 GCA_903887845.1 uncultured Chlorobiaceae bacterium | reverse complement strand
AATTTTGTAAGTTCTAACACCAAATCTGGCATGAAAATGGTGGTACACTTTGCTCCGGAATCGGTGGTACATATTCACCCGGAATGACTGGTACACTTTGCTCCGGAATCAGTGGTACACTTTCACCGGAATACTCAGTTGAAGCCCGCCGAGAGCCAATCATCAAGAATGGCCTCTGCCGTGCCGCATTTCTGGTCGTGCTTCAAGTCAGAGAGAGTCGCCAGTTGGTCAGAGAATCCACGCAGTTGTTGCCGCTGGTAGCTTGACCAGTCGGTTTGCTCAAGCAGTGAGGTCGGGGTGTTGTCGCCCTCATAGCCAAACTCACTATCCTGCACAGGGTTTTCACTGTTTTCGGCCATCCCTTCGTCAAGGGTAACGTGGGCAAGGTTGGAGAGCCGGGTGTTGAGCATTTCAATACCGGCTGCCGGGCTCGACATCACTCCACGCAACAGGGCAAGCGCTGTCCAGTACTGTACCCGTCGGGGGCCCTTTTTTGAAGCGTCCGGAGCAATCAGTTTTTTTGCGAATTCGAGGATCTGTTCAAAAAAGAGGGCATAGAGCAGGGAGAGATCATAAGCCCACTCAATGGATTCGCGCTTTGGAAAAGGGGTTTCCTCACCCATCCACTTTTCAACGTCACCCCGTTTGCGCTGCACAAAATGACGGGCAAGCTCCTTGCGCTGGGGCTGTGACGCTGCGGGTAAATCAAGCCCTTCAAAATCCGGTTTGAGTAACCCGAGCAGGGAGTGAAACTCTTCAGGCTTGCCGGAGTGCGGGGTGGCCGTGAGAAGAATGAGCTGCTGCTCCGGCTTGCCTGCCAGACGACTCAGCAGATGGTAACGCTGTTGCTGGCTTTTTGAGGCTCCGGCCGGGCGGGCGCAGGTGTGAGCTTCGTCAACAATGAGCAGTTCGGGGCACTGCTGCACAAAAACATCCCGGCGATTCTCTGATTTTATGAAGTCAATGCTGATAACCTGGTAGGGATAGTAGTCGTAGACGCTGGTATCGCCCTGAATCTGCCGGTCAAGGCGTGCCTGGGTGTTGGAACGGATGATAACGGCCTCAATATCGAGTTTGTCACGAATCTCCTGCTGCCACTGTTCGCAGAGGTGAGGGAGGCAGACAACCGCGAAGCGCTGGATTTTGCGGCGCTCCAGCATCTCTTTGGCAATGAGGAGTGCTTCGATGGTTTTACCCACGCCGACATCATCAGCAATCAAGAGGCGAATGGATTCCTGCCGAAGCGCCATCACCAGGGGAACCATCTGGTAGGAGCGCGGACGAAAAGAGAGTTTGGCCAGTGAACGAAAAGGGCCCGCGCCATTACGGAATGCGAGCCGGGCTGAATCATAAAGCAGTCGGGCGGTACTGATGTCGCCAAGGTCACTGCCGGTTGGTTGGCCAAACTCGGTCTCCTGCGGCTCATCATGGGGAATGGCCAGAGGGAGATAGATGCCTGCAATCTCATCGTCAGAGCCGCCAAGGGGCTTGACGACCAGAAGATCAGGGTCATCGGAGGGCATGACAATCCAATTTCGCCCTCGAAGGGAGAGCAGTTTTCCGGGTTGAAAGGTTATACTCATTTTACTTTCCTGAAAATGTCGGGACGCCCGGCCACTTTTTCGGCCAGATTGTCCCTGTAATAATAGACCCAGACTTCGTCCCCTCGGGCAATGATGGCCTGACGAATGGCCTCATCTTTTTCCTGCACAACTGACTTGTCGTGAGGTGTTCCGTCGCAAAATACCCAAAAACGGGGTTCATAATAAAAATCAGGCTGAGCATAAAGCCCATCAACGCGTTTTTGGGCCTCATCGGGAAGACGAAGGCCGTTGTTGTAGAGATAATCAAGAAACTTGCGTTCAGTGCTTGAGTTCGGGTCAATTCCCCGCAGCAAGGTCTGATAGTGCTCCTCATAGCTCCTGAAGTTCTTGTTGGTCTGAATCTCGATAGAGCAAAGCATCAGCTTTTCAAGAGCCGCCTTGATCAGATAACGATCAATAATCCTGTGATCTCGCTGATTGTAGTAACTTAGCAAGTCGTCGTACGATGCTGGCCCTTTATAGGCAGGGTCATCATAACGACATAACGAAATGGCTTGCTGTACCACCTGATGGAAAGCGTGAACATTTTCTACAAATTGGGAGAGAATGCCAAGGCTCCCTTCTGCCGCTTCATAGAGCAAGATATTTGGTGCTTCCGGGTCGCCGACTGTGACCACACCGATCTCTCTCGGTTCCACCTGGAAGACAAGCTCGATAGCCCTTTTCAAGGCGTGCTGGAGCGTAATGACCCCATCCGGTTTTAACCCAAGCGGTTGAACAGGCTCGATATACAAGGCATCAGCGAGGTTTGAGGTCATCAATTTCACTCGCCGAAATTGTTCGTTACTTTGGGCATCTTGCTCTGGAAGAGAGCTGCGCCAATCGCCCGAGACCATGCCGATGGGAAACCCTTCGGCCTCCTGCGCCTTCCACTTGAAGTTGATATGGACAAGCCGTGCTGCCGGGATATAACGCACATTAAGCAGGGTACCCTCACTGCTGGAGACGATTGCTTTCCGCACCCTGTCAACCTGGCCGCCATCAACGGTAAAGAAGGTTCGGATATCAAAGCCTTTGGAGAGCCTTTCCTCCTCTTCACAGGAAATTCGATCTGTCTCTTCAGCGCGTGACCCCGTCATTTCAAGCAAGTCATGGATATGCATCTTGTTGGCATTGTCGCCCAGATTAAGTCCCGAAAAAGGGCAGATTTCCAGATCTTTTTGGTCGACCGGGAGAAAGTATCCTGACCGCGTACTGATTCTCGCTTCGCTAAGGGAGGATTCGATGTCCTGAATAATCAACTGGCACACCCTGAACTTTCGGCCACTGTGGTAGATGATGTTCTGTGGACCAAACTCACGCAGAGCCAGGGAGCGGGGGCGGGAGATAAAGAGCCCTGCAGAATCACCGTCGGGTAAAAAAATACGAAGGGGCAAGCGAGTAAAGTTATAGCCGGGCAGGAACCCTTCGGAAGCAAGATAGCGGTATGGGTAGAACTCGGAGAGTTCCGATGCCTTGCCGGAAAGATTGTTGCGAAGCAGGTCCAGTTGACGGGTGGCCTGATCCTGATGGCGCTTGTATTTGCGATACTCTTCGCTGCCAAGGCTCAGCGTGCCGCTCTCGATCTTCTGGGTAGCTCTTGTCAGAATTGCCCTTGCCGAACGGTAGATGAGCCGCCATCTTTCGAGTGCAGTATGGAGCGTTTCAACAATCTGCGAAAGGTTTTGTTCGATCCATTGATCAGAATACCATGATGATGCTTTTTCCTCAAGCTCCCCTGCAAAGTCGCGAATAACCCTCCTGAAATTGGCTTTTACCCGATCAAACTGTACTGGAGAAAGCTGAAGCCCGGCTATCACACTCTCGGCGAGAGGCATCTCGTTGTTATCATCGGTCACAAGATGCATGATTGATGGTCTTGAGCCGTTACCCTCGTCAATGCCGGGAATGCCAACCTCTGAGGCAACAAGAGCGTGCAAATGGGCACGGAGCAGCTCCTCATTATTCAGATCGAGACGCGGTGCCATGACCGTACCCGCAACCAGTTCACGCTGATTGTTAAAGTAGTGGCGATCATGAGGGGCATAACTTGAGCAGTAGGTAAAAATGAGTGCTCCCTGACCGCTCCGGCCTGCCCGCCCTGAGCGCTGGGCATAGTTGGAGGGGTTTGGAGGAGCGTTGCGCATGTGGACAACGTTGAGCGAACCGATATCGACACCAAGCTCCATTGTCGGGGAGCAGAAGAGCACACTGATGGATTCGGCTCGTATCTTCTGCTGGTCAGGCACCCGCTTGCCTTCGTCGGTGTACCAATCGGCCCGAAAACGCTCTTCTCGCTCCAGCCGTGTTTCATTATTCAACTGTCCGGTATGGTCTTCACTCCGAAGGCGTTTCATGGTTGAAAAATCGCGACGATAGAGCGTTTGGAAAAAGAGATTGGGCTCGGGGCACTGCTTTTTATAGGTACGTCGTTTAATGAAGTCTGCCTTGACCGTCTGCCCGTCTCCTGCTTTCCAGATAACCTTTTCCAGCCGTAAACGGTAGATGCTTATCTCTTCATTTTGTTCACTCCGGGCAGGAAAGGATTTCAGATAGTCAGCTTGCTCCAACAGCTCCATCGTCTGCAAAATCAGGTTTTTGTAACCATCTTTTTTGAGGTCAATCTCAAGGTTTTGCCGCTTGACAAAATCCTTGATGAACTTCCCCAAAGAGCTGGCTGGCCCCATGCTTTTGGTGTATAGCTTGGCCGTTTTGCTGAGTTTCTGATACCTGATGTACCAGGGTTCCTGAAGCTTCTCCCTGCTGTCGAGAGTCCAGGGCTGTTTTAATGACTCACGGAACAGTCGCTCTGATTCCTGTATGCGTGACTGGGTAAGAAAGTTTTCACTGTGTATGGCATATTCCAGACGGAAAAAGTCGAGAATGGTGGTGACCAGCTCTTTTCGATCTGAATGATTCAGCGTTCCAAAGAGCGGCGATACCTCCCAGAATGCATCCGTAGCAATAATCTCATCAAGATCCTCATACTCAATGGCCAGAAGGGCACATTGTTCGAGGTTCGGCAACACCACTCTCCAGCTCCGCCGAAGATCAGCCATGGAACGATACAGCAGAAAATCCTGAAGCGCCTGTTCATATTTTCGCCGGATTGGAGCTAACATCGACTCCTCGCTTCTGTTGGCATACTCAAGAAACGGGAGCCCAAGCGCCTTGAAAACGGCCTCGCCAAGAGTGGCAAAAGTGAGCCTGCCGAATGGTGCCTCTTGTAATGCCTTGTGAATACCCGCACGAAGGCGAATGACCTGAACAAAGTCATTGAAATGTCCGGCCTGCAAAGCCGCATCCTGACGATTATCGGTAAAACTGAGAAGCTTCTGCTCTTTAATGCCATACCCGGCATCACTGAGCCGATTGAGAATGGAGAAGGCGGTGATGGTGGTGGAGGTACTGCGACCTTCGCTGCCCAGCTTAGTCAGTTTGGTGCCTTCACTGGTTCTGGTATCAAAAAAAACGCCTGATGTGGGGTCAAAGAGTAACGGAGCCTTCATAAACCAGCCCCACCATTTTTTTTCAACGCTGGTGGAGCAGTTCCCGAATTCATCAAACCAAAGCTTGAGGGGGAAGAATCCCTTTTTCTTGCTCTCCGGTGCGGCACCCGATTTTGTTCTGCGAAACCAGGATTCAGGGAGCATTTCAACATCTTCATCGAGATTCCAGATATCGTCGCCAATAATCAGGTAACCATCATTGCTCTCCTCATCTTCGGTCATTTCACGAAATTCGCGTGGCTCCAACCGGTTCCCGACAAGGGAGACGCAGATAAACGGATGCCCGCTACCGCGACTGAAGACATTGGGGAAAATCGGCTTTTTATCGGCCTCATCAATTTTATAGACCCCGGGCTCAAGCGAGATATCCCGCTTCTCATCCTGATCAAGAGTTGTATAGACAGAACCCGTTTGAGAAATAAATTGATGGAGCTTGTAAGGCAGAAAGGTGTAGCGCTCTCCCGACTCTTGCTGCCGAACATTGGATGCGCTTATCCAGAGCAGTAACTCCTCCAAAAAGAGGCGGCACCTCTCTTCAGCCATTCCTGAATCGGTCGCTAATTCAGCCGCAATCTCTCTCAGCCGTTTTGGTTTGCCCCTCACGAGATCATCTCCCCGCTCTTCAAGTGCAATCTTGTTCTCCAGCCATACGGCTATCGGGTTCTTTTTGAGTGCTTCAATATCGCCCTCCTGATGAATGCCCGACTCAATGGCCGCAGCAAGAAAATGTTTTGCAGGAATTGTGCCATTGGGAGAAAGTGAACGGGCAAGCTTTTCGTTGATAACCTGCCCGGAGGTGAAGGTACATCCAAACAGTTTTGTGGCAACATTGGCAACCGCTGCTTTCTGTTGCTCAATATTGCCAACACTATCGGAAACCATGGTGGCAGAGGTACCGATACTCACAACCTGCTGGTTGCAATTGGATCGAATCCGACGAATCAGCATGGAAACATCAGCACCCTGACGACCTCGATAGGTGTGCAGTTCATCAAAGACCAGAAACCGGAGATTCTGGTAGATACTGTCCCGAATGTTTCGCTCACGCACCCGGGTCAACAACAGCTCCAGCATCATGTAGTTGGTCAGCAAAATATGCGGCGGGTTTTCCCGCATTTTTGCCCTTGCCTCCTCACCTTCCTGACCTGTATACTGGCCGAAAATGATCGGAAACTCTTTTCCCGTGGCATCCTCGTAATTCTTTTTGTATCGGCTGAACTCCTCGAACTGCGAGTTAATGAGGGCATTCATGGGATAGACGACAAGCGCTGTTACCCCTTTTGCTGCCGGATTGGAAAGAAGATGGTGAAAAATAGAGCCGATATAGGTCAACGACTTGCCTGAGCCGGTACCGGAAGTAACAATAAAATCCTTGCCACTGGTACCTAATCGAATTGCCTCAACCTGATGGTGATAGAGTTTGTACCCTTTGAAGATGTCACCAATGGCCTCATGCAAAGTTTTCGATTCGATCAGCTTTTCGAGCCCCCCAAACATCTCAAACGAAGGGTTAAACTGCAAGAGTGGTTCTGGCCAAAGCTTGCCCGTACTTAATGCGCGATCAACAACTTGGCGGATGTCGGGGTCAGCAATGGAGATGAAACTGCGGATGTAGGAGGAATAATCCTCTATAATGATGGCATGGGTATGGAAAACATTCATTCTGCGAAACTTCCCCCTCTCAGATTATTGTGGTGAGCAAAATGATGGTAACTTTAACGCATGTTGCAATATAGAAAAGGATTCTATGAGCGGGAAGTTTTGTGTGGCGTCATGCATCTGCATATGCTAGCTGGATGAGCCTGGAAAAGACCATCTGCTACCACGAAGATCTTTTTCAAATCTCCTTGGACAAGTCCCTGCTCTTCAAGCTCCTGAAGCGATTCGCCCAGTTCAAACGAGGGGTTGAACTGCAAAAGCGGCTCGGGTATAAAAGTCCCCTTTCAAACACCTCCTGCACCTTTTGTATACAATGAGAGGAAAAGGATGAGAAAGATTTCTTGCGATTTTCTGGCTACCAATATTCAGCTAATCCAAAGCTTGAAAAGTTGGGAAATGGCTTGGAACGAAGGTTATATGAGCTTTTTCCCTGCAAGCCTTCCTTTTCTTGGTTTATATGTTGTAACAAATGTAATTTCATTGTGTATTATTAAAGAGTTGGTAACAGGTGAGTTACTAACAAAGAGGGCTTTACTGGAGGGGTTTCATGATCTAAAGCATGAAGAAGTTAAAACTCTGCACGCCAGTGACATCCGGAATAAGACTGCTCAAGCAGAAGGTTCAGTATGTGAAATACAGTGACACTCAGCTTGCTGGTAACTGTGCGTTCCTTTTTAACCCTACCAGAACACAATAAAGGAGGATAATTATGGCTACCAACAAAAAAGCTTTGTGTGTTGGAATCAACAAATTCAAGAACTATCCAGCAGCTACTTTGCAGGGTTGTGTAAACGATGCCAATGATATGTCCGCGTTGTTTCAGAAACTGCTCGGCTTTCAAGCTGGCGACATCTCAGTGCTTACTGATGCTCAAGCCACAAAAGCAAACATCATCAGCAATCTTAAGGCTATGGTCGACGGTGCCAAAGCGGGAAAATACACCTATTTGGTGTTCAGCCTGTCAAGCCATGGCACGCAGGTTCCAGACCTGAGTGGTGATGAACCAGACCGTGCAGATGAAGCGTTCTGCCCTCATGACCTTGCCCAGGCTGGCAATCAGTGGGATCCGAACCACGTTATTCTCGATGATGAACTGCGTGACCTTTTCATTCAGTTGCCATCCAATGTGTTACTGGAAGTTTATCTGGATACCTGCCACAGTGGTACCGGTTTGAAGGGAATTGACATGCTGCTCGACCGCACACCTCGTTACCTGCCACCGCCTTCGCTTGAGGCATTCGAACAAGTAGAAAACAAGCGATCACGTGGACTTCGTCACGGATTTCTCGAAAAAGGCATTGTGCATAACATTCTGTGGGCTGCATGCCGTGCTGACCAGACGAGTGCGGATGCCAATATCTCTGGTGGCTGGCATGGGGCATTCACCTACTATTTCTGCAAGGAAATGTATGACTGTAAAAATGCCCTCTCTCGCGCAATGTTACTGTCCAAAGTTCGCGCTGACCTGGCGAAAGGAAAATACAGCCAGATTCCCCAATTGGAAACCGAGGCAACTAATCGCCAATTGAAAATCGGTTGAGAAGTAAAGAGTGTCATGCGTCAATTGATGGCACATGACACTCTTCTTAAAAAAGAGTTCTGATAACTATTTCCCGTTTTTTTTCTAAATTCCCCTTCGCTGTTCACCTCGAAGATGACTTCCCTTTTGGAACTTATCTGCTTTTCATATTGTTGTGTTAGCTCATGTTAACCATTGTGAAACTGTATTCACTTTATCGATAAACGATACTTATTTCTACTGCCATGTTTTTAGATCCAATGTATTTTGTGTTTGCCATGCCCCCCCTGCTGCTTGGGTTATGGGCTCAGTTCAAGGTAAAATCGGCGTTTAAAAAATATTCGCAGGTGCGTACCCAGAGCGGGATGAGCGGCGCTGAGGCTGCCCGTCGTATTCTTCAGCGTGGCGGGCTCGGAAATGTGACGATTGAGACTTCCCAGGGGATGCTCTCTGACCATTATGACCCAAGCCATAAGGTGTTGCGTTTGAGTGATGAGGTGTACCGTCTGCCAAGTATTGCCTCTGTTGGTATTGCAGCTCACGAAGCAGGCCATGCCCTTCAGGACAAGATGGGCTATGCTCCGCTGCAGTTACGCTCCTTTATGGTGCCTGCAGTCACTGTCGGCAGTAATATCGGCCCGATTCTCTTTATGGCAGGCATGTTTCTGGCTGGAACAATCGGCACGACGCTTGCCTGGGCGGGAATCATCCTTTTTGGCGGGACGGCGCTCTTTGCCCTGGTCACGCTTCCGGTGGAATTTGATGCAAGCCGTCGGGCAAAAGAGCTGCTGGTGTCGCAGGGAATTGTTTCGAGCGCGGAGATGAAAGGGGTCAATGCAGTGCTTGACGCGGCGGCGCTCACCTATGTTGCGGCGGCAGCCCAGGCGATTATGCAGTTGGTCTATTTTCTTTCCGTCATGAACCGCAGAAACTCTTAGTATGCACAAAAGCTTCAGGAGGAAACCGCTGTCACTGCTGCTGGCAGAGGTGAACAGTGAACATCGGTTGAACAGAATTCTTGGGCCGGTTGCCCTGACAAGCCTTGGTGTTGGAGCTATCATTGGCACCGGAATTTTTGTGCTTATCGGTGTTGCTGCGCACGACAAAGCTGGCCCGGCAGTGACACTCTCTTTTGCTGTTGCGGGTCTGGCCTGTATTTTTGCAGCTCTCTGCTATGCGGAGTTTGCTTCCATGGTACCCGTTGCGGGTTCAGCCTACACCTATGCTTATGCCACGCTTGGAAAGTTGATGGCCTGGATAATCGGCTGGGACCTGATTCTTGAGTATGGCGTGGCTTCAGCAACGGTTGCGCATGGATGGTCGAAATATTTTCAGGATTTTATCGGCATCTTTGGCCTCGGGGTTCCTGCGCTTTTTGCCAATGCTCCCTTTGATTTCGATCCGGCCAATGGGCTGCTGAGCTCTACTGGCGCCTGGTTTGATCTTCCGGCGGTTTTCATCACTTTTGCCGTTACGGTTGTCCTTGTAAAAGGGATCAAGGAGAGTGCTAATTTTAATGCCGGAATGGTGATTGTCAAGGTTGCTATCGTTCTTCTGGTGATTGTGCTTGGCGCAATGTATGTGAAGCCTGCCAACTGGATACCGTTTGCTCCGTTCGGGTTTTCCGGACTCAGTATTTTCGGCCACACCGTTCTCGGTGAACCAGGCACTGGCGGCGCCCCCGTCGGGGTACTTGCCGGAGCTGCCATGATATTCTTTGCCTATATCGGGTTTGATTCTATTTCAACGCATGCCGAAGAGGCGAAAAATCCCCAGAGGGATATTCCAATCGCCCTGATCGGCTCTCTTGTGGTCTGCACCATTCTCTATATTGCCGTTGCCGCAGTGATTACCGGCATGGTTCCCTACGACAAGATCAGTATTGACGCGCCGGTCTCCAATGCTTTCATGCAGATGGGCATTGGCTGGGCTCAGTTTGTCATTTCGCTTGGGGCTATTACAGGTATAACCTCTGTGCTGCTGGTCATGATGCTCAGCCAACCGAGGATTTTTCTTGCCATGGCGCGTGACGGCTTGCTGCCGAAATCGTTTTTCGGGGCAATTCATGAAAAGTTCAGGACTCCCTGGAAATCAACTCTTTTGACTGGTGTTTTTGTTGCCACGCTGGGCGGCATGCTCCCCTTGCGACTGCTTGCTGAACTGGTCAATATCGGGACACTTTTTGCCTTTGTTGTCGTCTGCACCGCAGTGCTTATTATGAGAAAAACTAACCCTGACGCCAATCGTCCTTTCAGGGCTCCGCTGGTGCCTTTTGTGCCCATTGCGGGCATTCTCACCTGTTTGACGCTGATGTTTTCTCTGCCGGTTGAAAACTGGATCAGGCTTATTGGCTGGCTGTTTATCGGCATGGTTATTTATTATTTTTATGGCCGCAAGCATAGCGCGCTGAACACCTACGAACCATAACCAGGCGTAAGACAATGAATGAAAAGGTATTTCTGATTACCGGTGCATCAACCGGTATCGGTGAAGCAACGGCAAGACGGGCGGTTGAGTCAGGATTCAAGGTTGTGCTTGCAGCGCGCTCAACTGACAAGCTCGAAAAATTGGTCACTGAGTTTGGCCCTGAAAATGCCCTTGCTGTTACATGTGATGTTGCTGAGTGGCAATCACAGCAGGAGATGGTGGACAGGAGCCTGATGCGCTTTGGCCGAATTGATGTTGTTTTTGCCAATGCGGGATTTTCGAAAGGATCAACCTTTTACGGCGGTGAGGATAAGCCTGATGAGTGGCGTGAGATGGTGATGGTCAACGTCTATGGCGCTGCAGTAACAGCTCGCCTGACCTTGCCTGAACTGGTTAAAAATGGTGGCCACTTTCTTATCACCGGTTCTGTCGTCGGACGGGTCACCTCCATAAGAAACCTCTATTCGGCGACAAAATGGGCAGTTACCGGTATGGCGCAGGCTATCCGCAATGAGATGGTGGGTACAGGAATCCGTGTGACGCTGATTGAGCCGGGTATTGTCGATACTCCTTTCTGGGATCATCTGCAGAAACCTCCTTCTACTGAGCTGCAGTCGGACGATATTGCCCGAGCGGTCATGTTTGCAGTCAGTCAGCCTCCGCATGTTGATGTCAACGATATTTTGATACGGCCGACGGGCCAGCCCCATTAACCGACGCCGCTGAAACGGTATCCAGAACGTCATGCCAGGCAGGAATTCATGCTGATAACCTTTGAAGGAATAGATGGTGCAGGCAAATCTACCCAGATACAGAAACTTGTCAACTCTATGACTGGGGAGGGAAAAGATGTTGTCACCCTGAGGGAACCCGGCGGCACTGCTGTCGCTGAAAAAATTCGCCTTATCCTTCTTGAAAACCAGCACAAAATCAGCCCCATTGGTGAATTGCTCCTTTTTTCAGCAAGCAGGGCTGAGCTTGTTCAGGATGTTATAATACCAGCGCTTGCAAGTGGCAAAACTGTTATTCTTGACCGTTTTTTTGATTCTACGACTGCCTACCAGGGTTATGGGCGCGGCATTGATCTGGAGCTACTCCGCTCAATTATTGACATTTCAACCTGCAACATAACTCCGGATATCACCTTCTATCTTGATATTGAGCCCGAAGAGGCTATGAAGAGAAAGTTTTCCAAAAAATCAATTCCTCTGGATTTTGACAACGAAGAACTTGACCGGATGGAACAATCCGGAATTGAGTTTTACCGCCACGTCCAACTGGGATACCGGGAAATCATGCGGCTGAATAATGAACGCTTTGTCTGCATTAATGCGCTTGAATCGGTAAATAGCATACACAGCAAAATTATCGCCAGTCTGAAGAATCGATTTCCAGCTTGAAACAATCTGTTTCTCTCTCGAATCCCACTCTTTCCTAAAATAAAAGCAAAAATACCGTAAAAATATCTGTTGCTTTGTTTATATTTTTTGTTAAAGTTTTCTACCGATTTTTGAAAGATTTTCGTTAGATTACAGGACGTACTACAACACCCATCACTCCCTTACCAGTAAAGCATGCACGAGAGTATTCTTAAGGAGCGCAAGCTGAGCACAAGCTCCACTTCGATTACGTTACAGGATATTCGTACCCTGAAAGAACTCTACCAACTGAAGGCGGAAACACGTGAACTGAGGGAACCGGTAGTCAAAAACATCATCAAGCAGCGGGTCGTTGGGCAATCATGTGTTGAATCGCTCAAGAATGCACTCTACTCACTGGAAACCATTTATATTGATGACGATACGGGGCAGCGTCTTCTTCGCCTTGATGGCAAAAAACAGATCGAGGTCGATCTCACTTACGAAATCAGGGAGCTTCAGAAAGACATCTACTACCTTGAACACGGTGAGGATAAATTCATTGATTATCTCGCAAAATTCATTCCCGATTTTCGCACATATATTAACGAAGGCTTTACGACTCTCAAGGGAAAACACTTTAACGCCTTTATAACTGATCGTGACGGAACAACGAACAACTACTGCGGACGCTACCGCTCTTCTGTACAACCGATCTATAACTCAGTCTTTCTGACCCGCTTTGCAAGAAACTGCTGTAACCACTCCATTATCATTACCTCGGCACCCTTGAAAGATTTCGGCATTCTGAATGTTTCAATCAATCCGAGCCACACCTTCATTTACGCTGGTTCCAAAGGAAGGGAGTTTATCGATATCAATGGCGAGTTCAACAGCTTTCCCATTGATGAACAAAAACAGAAGCTGATTCAGCTATTAAACGAAAAAATGCTGGTACTTCTGCAGGAACAGGATTTTGAGAAATTTAACTTTATCGGCTCTGCACTCCAGATAAAATTTGGCCAGACCACCGTTGCCCGTCAGGATATCACAAATTCTATCAGGGATGATGAATCTGTTGCCTTCCTTGAAAAGGTAAAAAGCGTTGTCCAGGAAATTGACCCGAGTGGCAGAAATTTCAGAATTGAAGATACCGGTCTTGATATTGAAATTATTTTAACCATTGATGGCGCGTCAAAAGAATCTCCGATCAAGGATTTTGACAAAGGAGACGGACTTTCTTTTATCTACAACAAACTGGGCATAAATGGCTCGGAAGGCTCTACTCTTGTGTGCGGCGATACCCCTTCGGACATTCCCATGCTGAAAAAGGCAATGGAAATGTGTAATGATGTCTGGGCAGTTTTTGTAACGAGGGATGAGATGCTAAAAAAACAGGTTGAGGAAATCTGTCCGAACAGCTTTACGGTTCCTTACCCGGATGTTCTTTTAACTATTCTTGGACTACTCTCTCTGTAACAACGATTTTGCATCATTATAATCTTTTAAATACCAGTATGAGCAACATCTTTAAAGGGGCAATATTCGATCTCGACGGCGTCATCACCGGCACGGCAAAAGTACACAGCCTGGCGTGGGAGTCAATGTTTAATTCCTTTCTGAAAAATTATGCAGAAAACAACAACGAACCTTACGTTCCGTTTGACCCTGCTCACGACTACCACAAGTATGTTGACGGTAAACCGCGCATGGAAGGCGTCAAAAGCTTTCTTTTGTCGAGAGATATTGAATTACCCTTTGGCGAACTGGACGATATTCCGGAAAAGGAGACCGTCTGCGGTCTTGGAAACCGTAAAAACAGTCTCTTTACTGAAATCCTCATCAAGGAAGGTCCTGAGGTCTATACCTCATCGATTGACCTGATCAATGAACTTATATCGAAAGGCATCAGAATTGGTATAGCGTCTTCAAGTTGCAACTGCCAGCTTATTTTGAGGCTTGCCAAACTTGAACATCTTTTTGAAACCCGTGTTGATGGAGAGGTTTCCATTGAACTCGGTCTTAAGGGAAAGCCGAATCCTGATATTTTCATCATGGCGGCAAAAAACCTCGGCTTGGAACCTCACGAATGCGTTGTTGTTGAAGATGCTATTTCCGGTGTTCAGGCAGGTTTCCGGGGTAATTTCGGTATGGTGCTCGGTATTGCCCGTGACATTGAAGGATCAAAACTTAAGGAACAGGGTGCTGATATTGTTGTCAGTGACCTCGGAGAGATTACAATTAAAGAGATTGAAGAGTGGTTCAGTAAAGGCATCGATTTTGAGGGATGGAATCTGACGTATACCGATTTTTCCGCAAAAGAGGAAAAAGTCCGCGAAACACTGACCTCATCCGGCAACGGATACCTTGGCGTTAGAGGTTCTTATGAGGGGTCTTCCAGTTCTCAACATCACTATCCGGGCACCTATATTGCCGGTATTTTCAACAGAGTTCCTTCCGAGGTACACGGCCAGACTGTTTTCAACAATGACTTTGTCAATACTCCGAACTGGCTTCCCGTAGAGTTCAGGATCAGCGGGGGAAAGTTTATTAATCTGTTTGAGCAGAAGATTCTCAGCTACCGGCAGAACCTGAACATGCGCAACGGTCTTATGGAGCGAGAAATCGTCATCCAGGATAATCTCGGGCGAATAACGAGCATCAACAGCAGCAGATTTACCAGCATGGACGATCCACATCGCTGCGCATTGAAGTTCACCCTCAAACCAGTCAATTACAGTGGAGAAGTCGAGTTCCGGTCCGGAATCGACGGTCGGATACAAAACAAGAATGTTGCTCGATACAGCGAGCTTACCAGTGATCATCTGGAACATGTGGAGACCAACAGCGAGGATCAGATTATTCTCCTGCATGTACGAACCAACGTGTCGCATTATGACATTGTAACAGGAACCAAGACAAGGATTTTGTCTCATGGAAAGCCAGCGGTTATTGAACGTTCAATTGTAAGCGAAAATCGCTACATCGCAGAAGTGTTTACAATGTCACTGAGCCCGAACAAAAGCTGTACCATTGAAAAACTGGCATCGATTCATACATCACTTGATCCAAAATGCAGTAATCCCGTAAAAGCAGCAAAACTTTCACTTGAAAGCGAGGACTCTTTCGATTCGCTGTTCAAAGCACATGCCAATGCATGGGAAAAAATATGGAAAAAGGCTGATATGATTGTCGAAGGCGATAGATACAGCCAAAAGTTGCTGAGGTTGCACACTTATCACATGATGAGCACAGCTTCCTTACACAATCCATCCATCGATGCAGGCATGCCGGCTCGTGGTTTAAATGGTGAGGCTTACCGTGGCCATATCTTCTGGGATGAGATATTTATTTTGCCTTTTTTCAACCGTCACTTTCCCGAAATCTCAAAGGCGCTTCTTATGTACCGCTATCGACGGCTTGATGCGGCAAGAGAGTATGCACGTGAAAACGGCTACAAGGGGGCCATGTTTCCCTGGCAGACAGCAGATGATGGCCTTGAAGATACCCAAGTCGTTCATTTTAATCCAAAAAGCGGTACTTGGGGACCTGACCTCAGCCGTCTGCAGCGGCATGTTTCTATCGCAGTCTTTTATAATGTATGGCGCTATATCTACGACACCGACGACACCATGTTCCTTAACGAATGCGGTGCTGAGCTGATGTTTGAAATCGCAAGGTTCTGGGCTTCGATCGCAGCCTATTCTCCCGTTACAAACAAGTATCACATTGAGGGAGTCATGGGGCCGGACGAATTTCATGAAACACTCCCCGGAAGTGGAAAGGAGGGGATAAAAGATAATTCCTATACGAATATCATGGCAATCTGGCTGTTTGATAAAGCGGCTGAAATCGTTGAAAAGATTGAGCCTGTTGTTCTCAAACGTCTGATGACAAAGCTCAATCTTGATCTTGATGAGCTCAATCAATGGCGTGATATCACCAGCAAGATGAATATCCTGATCGATAACGATGGCATTTTGGAGCAATTCGAAGGATATAAGAGCCTGAAAGAACTGGACTGGAAGCATTACCGTTCCAGATATGGAAATATCCATCGTATGGACAGGATACTGAAAGCTGAGGATGATTCCCCTGATCTGTATAAAGTTGCCAAACAGCCTGACGTTCTGATGACTTTTTATACGATCTCACCCGGAGAGGTGGCCGAATTGCTGTCAAAAATCGGATATCATGTGCCTGATGCTCTCACCTTGGTCAGAAACAATTATGCCTATTACGAACCACGAACAAGTCATGGCTCAACGTTGAGCAAGGTGGTTCACAGTATCATCTCCAGCTATCTGCATGATGGCCATGACATGGCATGGAAATGGTTTGCCGAAGCACTTAAAAGCGATATTCAGGATACACAGGGAGGGACGACACAGGAAGGTATTCACTGCGGCGTCATGGCGGGAACGCTTGATACGGTTATCCGTTATTTTGCAGGTATTTCGTTTTACAATGAAAAGCTCAATGTACACCCGAACCTGCCTGCTCAGTGGAAAAAGCTGTCGTTGAGCGTCTGCTTCAGGAACAACCGTTACTCCATTACTATCGACAAGAAAGATATCGTTGTCACCTTGATCGAAGCAGAGAAAGATGAAGCCCTCGCATGCATTGCCGGACACCATCTTACTCTTAAAAAAAGTGAGCCCTATCACTCAGCTTCAGTCTGAACACTCCGGGAGGCAAGCATCGCGTTTGTCTCCCGGTTGTGCTTTATTTAATACTTTGCACACCTCTTGTTGAACTATTGAACTACTTATGCGCCTGTCTAACTTTCGATATACTTTACCTAAAACAAAAATAGCTGATGAGCTGGCCTCACCCAGGGAAAAGTGCAAAATGATGGTGCTGAACCGGCGGAGAAAAGATTTTGAACACAAAGTCTTTGATGATATCGTCTCTTATTTTAAAAAAGGAGACTTGCTTGTCTTAAACAACAGCAGGGTTTTTCCTGCCAAGATATTTGGACAGAAAGAAAAAACAGACGCCAAGATCGAAGTATTTTTGCTCAGGGTACTCAATAAAGAGGCTGGATTATGGGATGTACTGGTTGATCCTGCGCGAAAAGTAAGGGTAGGCAACAAGATTTACTTTGAGGAGGATGTTGTTGCTGAAGTCGTTGATAACACAACTTCCCGTGGCAGAACGATCAGGTTCCTCAATCCGGATATTGATGTCTTCAGCCTTGTTGAAAGAATCGGCAGTATTCCCCTTCCACCGTACTTTACTCGCCCACCCAGAGAGACTGACAAAGAAAACTACCAGACCGTCTACGCCAGCGAGACCGGTGCTGTTGTTGCCCCAATGGCAGGGTTGCATTTCACGATGCCGATTCTGCAGAAAATCCAGAAGATTGGAGTAAAAATCCTGCCGATAACTCTTCATCCAAGCCTGAGTACCTTCAGTGCCATTGAAGTCGAGGACGTCTCTAAACATAAAATGGATTCTGAATATTTCAATATTCCCTACCAGACGGCCATGGAGATCAATGAAACCAAGGTCAACAAAACAGGACGTGTCTTTGCAGTCGGAACAACAACTCTTCGTGTGCTGGAAGCCAACGCCACTGTTGATGGAAAAATCAAATTTGGAAGAGGCTGGACCGACAAGTTTATCTATCCCCCCTATCAGTTCAAGGTGGTTGATGCTCTGCTCACCAATTTTCAGCAGCCTGAAACCACTTTGCTTATGGCCGTCAGCGCCTTTGCCGAACACAGGCTTCTTATGGAGGCTTATAAAGCAGCGCTCAAAGATGATTACCTGTTTCTGGCGTATGGAGATGCCATGTTCATTCATTAAACTCTGAACGATTGACCTCTTCACTATGAATTCAACAGCGATTATTGCTGCAAGCGGTATAGGAAAACGAATGCAGCTTGATGAGGGAAAAAGCAAGCAGATGCTTGAAATTGGCGGTTTTCCGGTTATCTACCATACGTTAAAGGCATTTCAAACGGCAGCTTCCATAACACACTTCTATATCGCGACAAAGGAAGAAAGCAGAACCTTACTTGAAGAGATGGCTGCCGCTTCAGGCTTCACCAAGCTTAAGGCTATTGTCGAAGGTGGAAAGGAACGGCAGGATTCCGTCAATAACTGCATCAAGGCTATTGAACAGGAAAGACGCCTGACGGGTATTGTGCCGGACACGATTCTGGTTCATGATGGGGCTCGACCTCTAATAACCCCTGAAGAGATTGATGAAATTTCGCATCTCTCAATGCTCTACGGAGCTTGCGTTCCGGCAACAAAACCAAAGGACACCATAAAATACATCGGCGATACCCAGGGATTTTTTGGAGAAACACTTGACCGCAGCAGGCTTCTCCAGGTACAGACACCTCAGGGTTTTAGAAGTCCCCTCCTGATTCAGGCACATGAACAGGCTGAGCTTGAGGGATGGTATGCCACTGATGATGCCGCGCTGGTCGAGCGTTTTTTCCCCGAACAGCTTATCAGAATTTTTGAAACCGGATACCACAATATAAAGATCACCACTCCGGAGGATATTCCTGTTGCCGAAGCGATATTCCGGCAGAGATCTGCTCCGCAATCGTAACACCTCAAAAAAGAACAAATAAAACTTGTTCCTGCTTGTTTATTCATGAAGCCTGTAGTATATTTTCAGCCGATAAAATGGTGAGGTAGCTCAGTTGGTTAGAGCACAGGATTCATAACCCTGAGGTCGAGGGTTCAACTCCCTCTCTCACCACCATTGAAAAGCGGGTGTAACTCAGTTGGTAGAGTGTTTGCTTCCCAAGCAAAATGTCGCGAGTTCGAATCTCGTCACCCGCTCCATTTCAGTGGATAAAACCTTACCAAACTCCTTATACCTCTTGCTGATTATGACTCCATCATCTATTTTTTTTAGTCCCGTCAGCGTTGAAGAGATCAACACCACACAGATTATTGACGGCCAGATGGCCCGTCACCTGGGGATTGAAATGACCGATATCGGCCTTGATTACATGACGGCAAAAATGCCTGTCGACCACCGCACCATTCAGCGTATCGGGATTCTGCATGGCGGCGCATCGCTTGCTTTGGCTGAAACTGTGGGAAGTATTGCCGCATCCTACTGTGTCGATCGGGAATTATTCTACATTGTAGGACAGGAGATCAATGCCAACCATATTCGTCCGACAAGAAGCGGTTTCGTCTACGCTACGGCGATCCCCCTCCATTTAGGAAAAAGCTCACAGGTTTGGGATATCAAGCTGAGAAATGAAGAGGGTAAACTAACCTGTGTCAGCCGTTTTACTGTTGCTGTGCTGAAAAAAACTCCTGCTTTGCAGTAAAAGGCTGACGCTGCCAGCCTTTTTTGCAATTGCCTCACTTTTTTGCTTCTGCCTTTTTCGGCAACTCCACCTTCAGATGCAGCTCACGAAGCTGTACTGGAGTTACTTCAGAGGGAGAAGACATCATGAGATCCTGAGCCTGCTGATTCATCGGGAAAGCTATGACCTCGCGGATGTTCAGCTCATCGCAAAGAATCATCACCAGCCTGTCAAGACCTGGAGCAATGCCTCCGTGCGGTGGTGCGCCCAGTTTGAAGGCTTCGATCATGTGGCCAAAGCGCTGATCAACTTCTTCGCGTGAGTATCCGGCAATACCGAAAGCCTTGTACATGATATCCGGCTTGTGGTTGCGGATAGCGCCGCTGGAGAGTTCAATCCCGTTGCAGACAATATCATACTGATAGGCGAGAATATCGAGCGGGGACATGGTTTCAAGTGCTTCCATCTCTCCTTGAGGCATGGAAAAGGGATTGTGGGAGAAATCAATCTTTTTAGCCTCTTCATTGTACTCAAACATCGGAAAATCAACAATCCAGCAGAAAGAGAGTTCGTCCTTGTCGAGGGTAAAGAGGTCGCCAAACCAGGTTCGCATTCCACCCATGATCTTGCATGTCGATTCCCACTTCCCTGCTCCGAAAAAGACCACATCGCCGGTTTCAAGGCCAAGATGATTTTTGAGAATCGAAAGATCAGCTTCTGAGAGAAACTTGACAACTGGCCCTTTTGGCCCCTCTTCCTTGAACTGAATATAGGCTAAACCGCCGGAACCAAGCTCTTTGGCCCGTTTTTCAGCCTTGTCATAAAAGAGCCTTGATTCGTTGCCACGTCCCTTGAGAACAAGCGCCTTGACGCAACAGCCTGCAACAGTATTGTTGGCAAAGACCTTGAAGCCTGAGCCAACAAAGAGCGGAGTAACATCGCTTATCTCAAGCGGAATTCTCAAATCCGGTTTATCTGTGCCATAACGGTTCATCACCTCTTTATAGCTGATCCTCGGAAAAGGAAACTGCGCAATGCGCTTGTGCGACATAGTCCGGGTAAGATGCTCAATCATTCCTTCAAGAATGATAAAAAGATCGTCCTGCTCAATAAAAGCCATCTCCATATCAAGCTGGTAAAACTCACCGGGACTGCGATCGGCACGGGCATCTTCATCCCGGAAACAGGGAGCAATCTGGAAGTAGCGGGGAAATCCCGAAACCATCAGAAGCTGCTTGAACTGCTGGGGAGCCTGGGGAAGAGCATAGAATTTACCCGGATGCAGGCGGCTTGGAACGAGAAAGTCCCTTGCCCCCTCAGGTGAGCTGGAGGTGAGAATCGGTGTCTGTATTTCGATAAACTCTTTCTCTTCGAGGTAGCGACGGATTGCTGCTGTCAGGCGACTGCGGAAAATGATATTTTCGTGGATTTTTTCACGACGAAGATCAATAAAGCGGTATTTCAAACGGAGTTCCTCAGATGTCTGAACCTCATCGGCCACAGGAAAGGGCAATGGCTGCGCGTTACTCTCAATAGTCATCTGACTGACAACCACCTCAATCTCTCCTGATGCCATTCGGGGATTAACGGCTCCTTCAGCCCGACGTACAACGACACCCTCTATGCAGATAACTGATTCTATATGCAGTTGCTCAGCTTTGCTGAAAAGCTGGGGCTGTTCTGGCTGGATAACAAGCTGACTGATACCCGTATGATCCCTCAGATCAATAAAAATCAGTCCTCCATGATCCCTTTTTCTGTGAACCCAGCCAGCAAGCTTGACCGGGGAGTGCTCAAGCTTCGGGCTCAATAACCCGCAATAGTGAGAGCGGAACCTGTTGTGAAGAATCTGCTTGCTATCTGCATTACTCATAGAGCGCTATAGTCCTTTAGCATTAAGAAATTGAAATAAACTTAAAAGCCTGAATATGGGTAATTTTTAATAATTTATAAAACTTTGGCATGAACCGGTCAGTAGACAAGTTCCCCCCCGAACTCCGTGATGAGAAACCTGACAACCTCGTTGGTCTGTGACAGTTCCTGGAAAAGGGTAAAAACAGTCTTTTCCTTTGTACAGGCATCTTTTTCTGCATCATAAAGAATACGAAGCTGCAAGGGTAAAGCATAAAAGTCTGACATTTCCTTCTGAAGAGTGGCCCTCTCCAGCACAAGCTCTTCGTAAGAAAACTTTCTGCAACAGGCAATCTCCAGTACCCCGGCCGGGCTGCATGAAACCAGCTCACAGGATTGAAGATGCGTTGCCATAAAGTTATGGGTTTTTCTGGCCAGATGTTCAAGAAACTGGTGCCATTCAAGCTTCAGTGAGGCAAGATTTGCAACTTTTTCAATCCCCGTAGCGCTAACGTCAAGGAGGGTTTCTGGTGCTGCATGCACCCGCAACTTCGGTGAAGAAGTTGAAGCAAAACTCGATAGTTTTTTTTGCCAAGAACCAAGATCAATATCTTCCGATGTTGCTGGTTTCCGTCTAGAGGAAGGAGCAGGCGCAGAAACATGAGATAGTGGAGGAGTTTTTCCCGTCAGTAGCTGGTCATGTGCTTTTTTTTTTGAGGTATAGGCCCTCCTATAGCTGCAGCGGGGATAGACTGGACAATGTCAATCAACTTCAGGAGCGCAAGCTCAAAACGAAACTGATACTCAAATTGAAACTTCAGCTCTTTCTGAGTCTGCAGGATAAAATCGACCATTTGCATGACGGCAAACGGGGAAAAATTTCCAGCATCCCGCTGATAACGATCACGGACGGCGTCCGGGCGCTCAACAAGGCGTGTGGAAGAGAGATTCTGCACAACCAGAAAATTTCGAAGATGCTCGACAAGCTTCTCAAGAAAATCCTGCTCATCATATCCATTTCTGATCACAAACTGAGCAACATCAAGCATTTTTGATGGATTGCCATCCGCAACGGCATCGGTAACATCAAACATGGTATCGTCATCAATATAGTTCAGCAGATCGGCAACACCCTGATAACTGATGGCTCCATCATGATCATTCTCGGCTGAAAATGCAATAACCTGATCAAGAATACTCTGCGCATCACGCATTGAGCCCTGAGCCTTGCGCCCGATAAGCTGCAGGGCATCACCCTCAACCAGGATATGCTCAGCATCACAAATAGACTGAAGCTGTTTCTGGATATCTACGAGAGGAATCCGCTTGAAGTTGAAACGCTGACAGCGGGAGGCAATCGTGGCAGGAATCTTGTGAAGTTCCGTGGTAGCAAAAATAAAAATGGCGTGAGGCGGCGGCTCTTCAAGAGTTTTCAGAAACGCATTGAAGGCGGCAATCGAGAGCATGTGCACCTCATCGATGATATAGACTCTGTATTTCCCTTTCTGCGGTCCATACCGGACATTCTCCCGAAGTGCCCGGATATCATCAACACTGTTATTGGATGCTGCATCGAACTCCGAAATGTTGAGACTGGTGCCTGACTCGAAGTCCCGGCAACTTTCACACTCGCCACATGGCTCTGTAACCTGCTGCAGATATTCAGGATCGTCCATCAGTTTCTGGCAATTCAGGGCTTTGGCAAAAATTCTTGCCGCTGTGGTCTTGCCTACTCCGCGCAACCCTGAAAAAATGTATCCGTGCCCGACTCGACCCATACGGAGCGAATTCTGGATGGTACGTGTAACATGTTCCTGAGCAGTAATATCGCAAAATTTTGCCGGCCTGTATTTCCGGGCTATAACCTGATAACTCATGAATGTTTTTGATTACTATCCTCTAACAAGGTCACAAGAGAAATATCCATACTGCTTTTCAGGCACTCGACAACTCCCCCGCTGATCGTTTTTAAATGTAAGCTATTACTGTCTGAAATCAGCAAACCGTTTTCATCGCCGGAAAATGTTGGCGGAATAATTGCGTAAAGATCGTACAGCGTCATGGCATAAAGATCGCGGCTGACAGCAAAATCACCATTTGCAGTGACATGAATCAGATCGTTCCGCAACAAGATATCAACAATTTTTCTTACCTCGGAGGGATTTATTGAAAGATCGGACTTCAATATTTTCTTCATATTCATGGAGAACCCGTTTTTCTGACCATTCCAGATAAAACCGATAACCGAAAGAATCACGGGAACACCCCGCAAAGGATTGAAGGGTTCTACAACGCTGTTTGCAGGTGTCAGTGCTCCGAGACAAAAAACAAACTCAGCGCCGGTCAACAAAACAACCCAGCCAAGATAAATCCAGAAAAAAAGCATGGGAATAACCGACAATGCGCCATAAATATGCTCAAACGTTGCAAAATGGGAAACATAAAAGGTGAACCATTTCTTTGACAGTTCCAGAAGAAAAGCTGCCAGCAAGGCGCCTGAAAAAGCATGAACAAATCTGACTCGACGGTTTGGAACAAGCATGTAGAGCAGAAAAAAGGCAAGGATCGAATTGATGAAGGGAAAGTACGACAGAAGAAGTGTTTTTACTTCAAGCAGAGGCCCCTCTGTAAACATTGTGTACCAGACATAGGAGCTGGCAGCAAGACTGCTTCCGATCAGCACAGGTCCGAGTGTCAGTACCGTCCAGTAAAGAGTAAATCCTTGTAGTGCTTTGCGGGGGGAGTGTACCTCCCAGATTTCATTCAGGGTGTTATCGACGGTTGAGATAAGAGAGAGTGCGATAATAAACAGAAAAACTCCTCCCAATAAAGGTACACTGGTGGTCTTCCCTATAAAATCCGACAGATAGTGATTGAGCACACTGCCAACGCCTGGCATAAAATTCTGAACAAGAAAATCCTCGAGAGAGCGCTTCAAGGGTGCAAAAACCACAAAAACATTCAGTATTGAAAGAACAACAGCAAGAATAGGGACAATCGAGAGCAACGTCTGAAAAGCCAGAGAACCGGCACCAAGAAAAATCCTGTCATGAGTAAAATTTTTCCAGAAAAAAGGCAAAAACGCCCGTACATATTCAGTGAAAGGAGTACGGTCACGAACTCCCGATTTTTTCAAAATCCTTACGTTCTTTTCTTTCATCGCTTCTCATATTTGCTTCCATGCACCGTCAAAGAAACACTCTCTTTATTGTTCAAGGGAGTACCCGCTTCCGACTGATTTTACCCTGGACATCAGCAGCAACCCGGTAACAAAAAACAGCAACAGCGAGGCAAGCGCCGCTTTCTGACTCCCGGCCTGTGAGGATACCAACCCGAACACAAATGGACCTGCAACAGCCGAAGCCTTGCCAAACGTACCATCATAAAAGCCAAAAAACTCAGTGACATGTTCACGGGGTGTCAGCCGGGTCATCATTGACCGGGAGGCAGCCTGAGATGAGCCCATCGACATACCCGCAAGCATTCCTGTATAAAAAAACAGCTCTTTACTGTCTGCAAAAATGGCTGCAACAATAACAACAAACCAGATCATGAGAGTAATCACGATGGTTCTTTTCGGGCCGATTTTATCAGTCACAAAACCAAAAATAACCGATCCGGCAATGGCTGTCGTCTGCACCAGCATAAAAAAGGCAATCAGCTCGCCTGTAGTAAAACCAAGAGTGTTCTGGGCATAAATTGATGAAAACGATATAACAGTCAAAATGGCGTCATTATAAAAAAAATAGGCAAGCAGAAAGCGCGCAAGATCGGGATAGTTCATGATATGCTGCACCGTATACCTTACTTCCCTGACTGAACGACTGAGTGCGGCAAACGAAATTGCGGCTCTCTTCTCTTGTTTTTCATCCCGCAGCACCAAGAAAAGCGGTGCAGAAAAGAGTGCAAAAAAAATTGCTGCGACCAAAAAACTTGACTGCACATTCGAAACATTTGCAAGAACAATTCCTTTGCTCAACAGCGGCTTCACAAGCAGTAAAATGGAGAGCGCGCCCAGATAGCCCATGGCAAAACCATAGCCGGAGACTCTGCCGATGCTTTTATCGGTGGCGAGTTCCTTGAGATAGGCGTCATAAAAGACAAGACCTCCCTCAAAACCCATGTTGGCAAAAATAAACAGAATAATAGCCGCCACTGCCATTCCGGGCCCTGAAAAGGAGAGCAGGGCCGTCGCAATAACTGATATGAGGGTAAAATAGAACAGGAACCGCTTCCGTTTGCCTGAATAATCAGCCGCAGCTCCAAGAACAGGCGATATAACGGCAACGAGAAGCATGGAGAGACTGACGCTGAAACCCCACAAAGCATCTCCTGAGGGCTCACCTTTACAGATCACGTTTTTAAAGTACAGTGGAAAGGCAAACGTGACCATCATCACGCTGAAGGAAGTGTTTGCAAAATCAAAAAGCAGCCAGAAAAACACTTTATATTTCTGCGGATCTCGCAATAACCCCCTACACACCAGAAATATGACAGAAAAGTGACTCAAAAAGCCGTCTTCCATCAAGAGAGCCAAGAAGTTTATCGTTCGCCCTTTCGGGATGGGGCATCAGTCCCAGCACATTCCCCTGTCGATTGATAATGCCTGCAATATTCCTCAGTGAACCGTTCGGATTGGCGTCATCAGTCACAAGACCTTGCGCGTCGGTATACTTGAAAACAACCTGATCATGCTCTTCAAGGCTTTCGATAACTTCAGGAGGCGCAAAATAGTTGCCCTCGCCATGCGCTATCGGGATACTGAGGACTTCATCCTCTTTATACAGAGTGGTAAAAATCGTTGAGCAGTTCACCGCCCTGATACTGGTTTGGCAGCAGAGAAATTTTTTATCCCGGTTTCTGGAAAGAGCTCCCTCCAGCAGTCCGCTTTCCAGCAGCACCTGAAATCCGTTGCAGATGCCAAGCACAGGAAATCCTTTGCCTGCAAAATCAATAACCTCCTGCATGATTGGAGAAAAACGTGCAATTGAGCCAGCTCTAAGATAGTCGCCATAGGAAAATCCTCCGGGCAGTATAATCGCCTTTGCCCCCTGGAGATCGTGGTCATTATGCCAGAGCATTACAGGTTTTATGCCACTGAATGATGCTACCGCATGTTCAGTATCGTGATCACAATTTGAACCGGGAAAAACAACAACACCTACGATTATTTCAGACATAAAAGCACCTCGTTAACTGTCGAGACCGTTTTGAGTATTAGCCCCCCAGGGGCGACATGCCAGCAGCACTCTATTAATTGATATGTTCCAGTTCCATAGAATAATTTTCCATGACCGGATTCGATAACAGCTTCATTGAGATCTCATTACCGATGCGTTCGGCCTCAACAATCTCCTCCTCATTGATAGTAACCTCAATATATTTGCCGATTCGGATGGATTCTACAGTACGATATCCAAGATTTTTCAGGGCATGATCGACTGCTTTGCCCTGAACATCAAGAATTGACTGACGCAGGGTAACCTTTATTTTTGCGAGATATGGCATTATCACGAGTAATGAAATGAATAAAAAAATCAGGCCTGCCACTGACGACGCCACAGCAGAGTGATTGACCTCACAATACCGAGCAGAATATACAACAACATGGCAAGAAAAAAAGCTTTCGAGTGAAAGAGCAGCACGCAGAACATGGCCGTAATATAGAGCGCCATTTGCACCGGCTGCCGCCTGAAAGAGTCAACTGTTGGCTTGGGGAGGGCATCATAGTTTACCTTGCTGACCATAAGCAGGGCAAGAACGGTTGAAAGCCCGGCCAGAACAATCTGCATTGATGCAACAGGAAAGACCGGCTCGCCAGTCATCCAGAGCACAAAACCGACAATAGTCAGCGCCTGTGCTGGCGTCGGAAGGCCGGAAAAGGACTCTTTTTCATATCCAATCATGCTGATATTAAAGCGTGCAAGCCTCAGACCACTCCCGATCATCAAGAGAGAGCTGACACAAATACCGGTCATACCCGGCAAACCTTCAAGACCAAACTTATAGACCAGATAGGCTGGAGCTGCCCCGAAGGAGACAAGATCGGAAAGAGAATCAAGTTCAACACCAAAATCAGAGGTACCATTGGTTACCCTGGCCACAAAGCCGTCGATAGTATCAAAAAATGAGGCAAGAATAATAAACCAGCATGCCGCCACAAAACTTCCCTCTCCCGACATAACAATAGAAATATAGCCGGAAACCATGTTCATTACCGTAAAAACAGAGGGGACGAACGAGCGCGATACAAACGGAAATCGCGGTGAACGCTCTTTTGAACCGTTTTTCAGAAAAGGTGGATAGCGTTTTTGGCCGCCCTGTTTGCCAACATCATTCATAGATTTGCCGTTTTTTATCCATTTTTTCTAATAAACTTTAAGTATAACGAATTTTATACTTTTTTTAGAATGGCGATATCATCCAGTCAAGTGATGACAAAAAACAACTTTTTCATCCATAAATTGTTGTAAATTGAAATAACTTCCAATACAATATCTGTACCCGCACAAGAGAGTTATCGTTCACGCGCAGCTCCGTTTCACCGAATAGTTTCTCATGGATACAAGCACTCTTCAAACGCCGGCCATTGGCAGCGTAATTATTGCAGAAGATGATATGGCAATGCGTAAATGCCTTGTAAAATATCTAACGGATGTCGGATATGATGTAACCGGTGCAGGTTCTGCGCTGGAGTTCTATCAGCAGATTGCAGCACGACCTTATCAGATAGCAATTCTTGATATAGGCCTGCCTGACCAGAGTGGCATTGCGCTTTGTGAATACATAAGGAACAATACGGATATGCGGATTGTCATGTTGACAGCACGCTCAACGGTGGAAGATAAACTTTCTGCTTACAGCTCCGGATCTGATATCTACCTTGTCAAACCCGTCGATTTCCGGGAGCTTTCAGCCTCTATCAACAATCTT